>JAGKTB010000299.1:0-4742 GCA_018993145.1 Flavihumibacter sp. | reverse complement strand
CTGAAGCGATTGAAGATCGTTTTCCCGGGGTTAAATTCTGGGTGGGACCTCCCGTTGAGAACGGATTTTACTATGATATTGATTTAGGAGGCAGGCCGCTACATGAAGAGGATCTGAAGGCGATCGAATCCAAAATGAAAGAGCTGGCCAAACAAAACAATCCCTTCCTCCGGAAAGAAATTTCAAAGGCCGATGCGATTGCCTATTTTGAAGAGAAAGGAGACGAATACAAACTTGACCTGCTGCAAAACCTGCAGGATGGTGAGATTACATTTTACACCCAGGGAGCATTTACTGATCTCTGCCGAGGACCCCATATCCCGCATACCGGCTTGATCAAAGCAGTGAAGCTCACCAATATTGCCGGCGCGTACTGGAAAGGAGATGAAAAAAACAAAATGCTTACCCGCGTTTACGGCGTAAGTTTCCCCAGCCAGAAAGAGTTGGATGAATACCTGGCAATGCTGGAAGAAGCTAAAAAACGTGATCACCGCAAACTTGGTAAAGAGCTTGGCATCTACACTATGGACGATGATGTTGGTCAGGGATTGATCATGTGGATGCCCAACGGTACCATCATCATTGAAGAGCTGGAAAAACTGGCCAAAGAAACAGAAGAAGCAGCTGGTTACCATCGGGTAGTTACTCCGCATATCGCTAAAGAAAGCATGTACCTCACCAGTGGTCACCTGCCGTATTATGCCGATAGCATGTATCCGCCAATGGAACTTGAAGGAGAGAAATATTACCTGCGCGCGATGAACTGTCCGCACCACCACAAGATTTTTGCAGCGGATCCGAAAAGTTATCGCGACTTACCCTACCGTATAGCCGAATATGGAACCGTATATCGGTATGAGCAAAGCGGTGAATTATTTGGACTGATGCGGGTGCGTTGCCTGCATATGAATGATGCGCATATCTATTGTACCAAAGATCAGTTCGAATCGGAATTCCGCGCAGTGAATGAAATGTACCTGAAGTACTTTAAGATATTCGGAATTGATAAATACATCATGCGACTCAGTTTGCATTCTCCTGAAAAGCTGGGTAAAAAATATGTAAACGAACCAGAACTCTGGAAAGAAACCGAAACAATGGTTCGGCAGGTACTCATCGAATCCGGAATTCCTTTTGTGGAAGTTCAGGATGAAGCGGCTTTTTACGGTCCTAAAATAGATGTTCAGATCTATAGTGTAATCGGTCGTGAGTTTACCCTTGCTACCAACCAGGTAGATTTTTCACAGGGCCGCTCCTTCAAACTGAGCTATACGACAGCTGATAACAATCACGATACGCCGTTGATTATACACCGTGCTCCGCTGGGAACCCATGAGCGGTTTATTGGCTTCCTGCTGGAGCATTATGCAGGTAAACTGCCAGTATGGCTGAGCCCGCAACAGGTAAAAATCCTGCCGATTAGTGATAAGTTCATGGACTTTGCCCAAACGGTTAAAAATCAGTTGAAGGCAGCTGGGGTAAGGGTATCCATCGATGACCGAAATGAAAAAATCGGAAAAAAGATCCGCGACACTGAACTTCAAAGGGTACCTTACATGTTAGTTGTAGGTGAGAAAGAAGTGAGCGAAGGAAAGGTTTCCATTCGCCGACAGGGCAAGGGAGACGCTGGTACGATGAGTATCGAAGAGTTTGTAACCGTTATTACACGGGAAATTAAGGAACGGAGTAGCGGAGATTAAAAAATGATTTAATTTCGGGAAGTAAATTGTTTAACCAAATAAAGTAAATGGCATTTCCACCCAGGCCTCCCAGGGGGGCTTTTAATCCCAGGTTCAAAAAAGAACAGCAGCAGGAACACAGAACCAACCAGATGATTCGTGTACCACAGGTCCGACTGGTTGGGGATAATGTAGAAGTAGGTATTTATTCCATCCAGGAAGCACAGCGAATGGCCCAGGATCAGGGACTTGATCTGGTGGAGATTTCCCCCCAGGCAGATCCTCCGGTTTGTAAGATTATTGACTACAATAAATTCCTTTACGAGAAGAAAAAGAAGGAAAAGGAAATGAAGGCGAAAGCCAAACAGAGTGAAGTGAAGGAGATCCGTTTTACTCCTAATACGGATGACCATGACTTCAATTTCAAGGCTAAACACGCTGAAGAATTCCTCAAAGAAGGGAATAAGGTTAAAGCTTACGTGCAATTCCGGGGAAGAGCGATCCAGTTTAAAGACCGTGGAGAATTATTGCTCCTGAAGTTTGCGGAACGACTGTCCGAATTCGGTGTGCTGGAAGGGATGCCCAAGATGGAAGGAAAGCGGATGCTTGCTATCTGGGCACCAAAAAGTCAGAAAAAGAAAAAAGAAGGCGGCGAATAATTGCCTCCGGATAAGATACAACAGCCCGCATTTGCGGGCTGTTGTCGTTAAAATCCTTCCACATACATACGAAAATGTCGAATTAGGGGTTATATTTAAAAAGATATCTTTTATATGCCTAAACCCCTGCTGTTAGTCAGGGTACTGCTTTTACTGCTCAGTTGTCATTTGACAACCTGGGCTCAGCACCCGGCTCCAGGCACCCAAACCGTACTGTTCAAAGATCCGTTGGCCAACCAGTTTTTTGCCTCGGCTCCTCCATCGGCTGCCCTTTGGAAAAATCTTTATGCTAATTCCAGTAAGCAAACCTTTTTTCTCAGATTTCAGGATATACCAACACCGGAAAAGAAAAAACACCTCGCCTCAAAAGGGATCGAATTGCTGGAATATGTACCAGGCAAGACCTACCTTGCCAGACTGAATCAGCCTGTTACAGAATCGGAGCTCAGGGCATTTGGTATAACCGGTCTCTTTATGTTGCCGACCAGCCTGAAACAGGAGTCTGGCTATTCAAAGCATGCAACGCTTCAAAACAACCAGTCAAAAACCAATTGGCATATTTGGTTTACCGAAGGAATGGATTCAGCAGCTGCTGTCCGCCAGATCGTATCTCTACTGGGAAAAGACGCGCCCACAACCGGAGAGATCCGACAGCTATACAACCGAATGCTGGAGATGAAATTGAATGGCCCCGCCCTTGAGAAATTAATGGCCGAACCCTTTACCCTTTATGCATTGCCAGCACCAGAACTTTTCGAGCTAAATCTGATTGGTACTGAATCTCATTTCGGGAACCTGCTTCACCTGGGCGCAAATGGCTTGCCCGGATTAACAGGAAAAGGTGTAACCATGGGAATTGGCGATGGGGGCCGAATCTACCATATAGATCATAATTTTTATGAGGAAGGGCAGCTGTATAACGGTAATACCCATGCGACGCATGTGGCCGGAACCATGGCCGGAAAGGGACATATTAATCCGGTTATGCGCGGTTATGCTTTTGATGCTGAGCTCGAGGTTGATTATTTCAATACGATTATTTTTCAAACACCCCGGCTCTACCAGGAGAAACGGATGGTCATTACGAATAATTCCTATGGTGCAGGAAGCTCCTGTTTGCCTTATTCAGGACAATACTCGGGTTACTGCGGGCAGGCCGATCAGCAACTGCTCGATATGCCAAACCTGATGCATGTGTTCGCGGCAGGAAATGCAGGAACGCTTCAATGTGGGAATTTTCCTGTAAGTTACCGTACCATAGACAATGCATTTCAGGCTGCCAAAAATGTACTGACTGTAGGTGGTACCAACGACAATGGTTCAGTAAATGTATATTCCAAAGGGCCTACTCTAGATGGCAGGGTCAAGCCCGAAATCGTGGCTGTAAGTACCAGTGTCTTATCTACCACCACCAACAATAATTACGGTCGGCTGGATGGAACCAGCATGGCTTGTCCCCAGGTTTCGGGCGGACTAGCATTGCTCTATGAACGTTATCGCCAACTCTTTAATGGAGCAGATCCGGAGGGTGCGCTAATGAAGGCCCTGATTTGCAATACCGCCACAGATCTTGGAACACCTTATGTTGATTTTGCCAATGGCTTTGGCTGGCTGAATACCTACAAAGCGTTGGAGACGATGAATAAAAGGCAGTGGTTTTCCGGAGCAGTTAATCACCAGCAGGAGCAGGTAATGGAAATTCAGCTGGACCAGGAAGTCACTGATTTTCGAATCATGTTATACTGGCATGATCGCCCCGCATCTTTTTATGCTGCCAAAGCGCTGGTGAACGACCTTGATATTACTGTTGAATTACCAGACGGATCCATATATGATCCATTTATCCTGGATACCAGCGCTGCAGGAGTCCTGGCACAGGCAACAAGGGGAAAAGATCGGTTGAATAACATTGAGCAGGTAGTAATTGATCGTGCGCTTCCCGGCAGATATAGGGTGAGAATAAAAGGCTTTGAAGTTCCTTTTGGTCCTCAGCCATATAAAATCGTATACAATTGGGAAGAACCAGGTTTCGAACTCTTGCAGCCGGCCGGAGGAGAGTTGTTTAAACATGCAGAGCGCCGCGTAATACAATGGCGGTTTCCGGGTCATGAGAACGACGAATACAGTTTTTCCTTTTCGCTGAATGATGGTATTAGCTGGACGCCCATAACCAGCGGCGTATCTCAACCAGGCTGGAGGTCCTGGACCATTCCTTCCAGTACCAACACTTCGGTATTGGTAAAACTAACCCATGTTGCCACCGGACTGGAACGTATTTCGGCCCCTTTCCGCATCTTGCCAGAAATCAATTTTACAGTTTCGAGTACCTGTGAATCCTGGGGCCAGTTGCGGTGGACCAAACCCGCTGGAATCGATTCCTTCGCGGTTCTTATGTATAATGGAA
>JAGKTB010000298.1:0-4267 GCA_018993145.1 Flavihumibacter sp. | reverse complement strand
CAAACCACTGGGCAGTCCTCTAGTAACCTAGTTCATTTAATTGTTTTTGAGTAAAGGGTTTCTCCATGATCCGGAGCCGGGCCCGGTCCACATTCTGCGGGATATTGGGATGAAAGGCACTGATCAGGTGTAATTCCAGGTCCGGGTATTTGTCAAGAATTTCCGGCGCAAAATCCCATCCGAGTCCGTCGGGCAGATTATTATCGAGAAAAAGAACATCCGGTTGCAGGGATTCTAATTTGGCTAATCCTTCCTGCAGGGTGTTTGCGATGGATACATCGTATTGTTTCCGGCTGAAATAGATCTTCATCAGCAAACACAAGTCTTCTTCATCATCTACGATTAGTATTTTTTTGGCTGAACCCATGTTTAAACTTGAACAAAAAAATTGCCACAATTTTTTACGGTGGACAAGGGGTGAATCCTTATCCTCATGGGGATCAATTTCCCCATTCATTTTCGCCTGAAAAGCAGAATGGGGCTAAAATAGGCAAAGTTTGTTCTGGCATGAAGTTTTGACTTATTTATTCAGATTAAAATTTGTAACCAGTAAACTTAATATCATGACAAACACATCAAAAATTGTATTAGGAGTTTTGGGCGCAGCAGCCGCCGGAGTAGCGATCGGGATGTTGATTGCGCCTGAAAAAGGAAAAGACCTTCGTACTAAAATTGCTGACAACGCAAAGAACTGGGCAGATGAACTGGGCTCCTGGCTGAACGATAAAAAATCAGAAATGAGTTCAGCAGCCAAAAAAATGTCTGCTAAAGCAGAGGATGTTGCACATTCTATGAGCTAAGCAGTAGAGTCGCACTGTCGGGTTGGGCAGTGCGACATTTTATAATTCCACAATCAAAGAGCATGGATGCATTAAAATCAAAAGCGGCGGATTTGCTGGAACAGGGAAGTGAATTACTGGATACCTATTACCGGTTGACAGTAGTTAATGCCACTGAAAAAGTAGCCAAGGCGAGTTCTGTAAGTGTGGTAGCGATGGCTGCTGCAATTTTTGGACTCATTGTAATTTTCTTTGGCGGTATTGGCCTGGCCTGGTGGATTGGGGAATCTATGGATAATATGAAAGCCGGGTTTTTCATTGTAGGTGGCATTTTTTTACTCCTGCTGGCCGCTCTGCTCCTATTTCGTAAATCACTCCTGGTACCGCTGATACGTAACCAGATAATACAAGCTATTTATGACAAATCCGATCAGAAACCACGATGATTTGCTGGCTGAGAAGGCCCGTTTGAAAAGCCTTCTGCTGGTACAGAAAAATCAGCTCAGACACAGTTGGGAAGGCATTGAAGAAGAACTGGAGCCGGCTACCAAATTTCTGGGATCGCTGAGTTTATTCAGTTCCCGGAAATCAGACAATCCTTTGTTGAAACTGGGGCTGGATCTGGGTATTGATATGGTCATGCGCAAAACCCTTTTCCGGCAGGCAGGATTACTAACAAGGTTAGGTGCACCTATCCTGGTCAGGAATCTTGTAAGTAACCTCTTTGATAAAAACGGTGCGGGGCTACTGGCAGGAATTAAATCCATTTTTAGGGGAAAGAAAGAAAACGCATCGGCTGTTCCTTCTTAAGGAATCTGGGCCGTGCTGAACCAATAAGAGCGGATATCTTCAATTGTTTTAACCAGGTTTTCAAAACCAACCGGTTTAACTACATAAGTATTCGCACCCAGTTCGTAACAACGATTGATTTCATTTTCATTCTTGGTAGTTGTAAACACAATCACAGGGATCTTCTTAAAACGGGGATCCTCTTTGATTTCCTTGAGCACCTCGCGTCCATCTTTTTTGGGCATATTCAGGTCGAGCAGAATAAATCCGGGTAGGGGATGGTCGGTATTGGCGTCCTCTGTTTTGAGGTTCCTCAAATAATCGAGCAGCTCCACACCGTTCTCTACAAACTCAAGTTTCCCCTTGAATCCATTTTCTGCGAAAGCGGTTTCAAGCAGGAAGCGGTCATCTGCATCATCTTCTGCTACCAGGATATAAACTTTACTCATATTAAATAAAGGTACAAACAAAGGGCAGTGTTGAGCTGCCCTTTTTAAAGAATTTGCATTACCCTTTGCGTAACATCCCTGAAATAAGTGATATCAGGAATAATACGATAAAGATGTAAAAAAGAATTTTGGCGATACTGGCGGCACCTGCTGCAATGCCACCGAATCCGAATAGGGCAGCAATCAGTGCCACTACCAGGAAAATGACTGTCCAACGTAACATGATAATATGTTTTAGGTGATTAAATAAGGCTCCACCCATAAGTTTAAATTATCATGCCACCCGACCGATGAATCAGTTTTTGGGGAAATACATGGTGAAGGCAGCGCCCCGGTTCACCACCGCATGGGCATCTATCACGCCATTGTGGTTGGCCATTACCCGCTGGCAGATGGCAAGGCCGATACCTTTGCCCGAACGCTCTTCCTGGGTATGCAGGCGGCGGAAGAGCTGGAATACCTTTTCTTTAAAATCATTTTCAAACCCGATACCATTGTCCTCTATGGTGATAGCATGATATTGCTTTTGCAGCGTTGGAAGGCCTTTCACCCCGATATCACCCACATTCACTTCTTTATGCGTGATTTTGATAACAGGTGCTACTCCTTGTTTACAATATGACAGTGCATTGTCGAGTAAGGCACGAAACATCTTTCTCACCATGGAGGGATAGACTTCGAGGTCGGGCATTTCTTCAATGGTGATGCTTGCCCCGGTTTCATTGATTCTTTCCTGGTCCTCAGCAATTACTTCCTCCCATAATTTTCGCATATCCAGGGTAACCGCCTCTTCTTTCCACTCAAGCAGGTTCATATAGGTAGAAATATCTTCCAGCATGCCCTGTAACCGTTTACCAGATACATCTATGCGATCCAGTATCATTTTGCCCTCATCGTCCAACTTTTCCTTTTGGCGGATGCGCAGCCGGTCAGTAAAGGTTCTGATCTTCCTGACCGGCTCCTGTAAATCATGGGAGGATGCGAAAGCCAGCTGGGATAATTCATCATTGCTTTGTTTGAGAGAAAGCAATTGCTCCTGTAATTCCTGCTGGAAGCGGAAACGATCCAATATGGCTTTTACCAACAGGATAAAAAATGCAAGGAAGATGATCCCCACAATAGCAACTGCAGTCAGGAACGTGCGGGAGGTCAGTTTCTGAAAGCGTTCTTTCTGCTGGAAACGCTGATCAAGCAGGCCAGCTTCTTCTGCTTCCATCAGGTCCAGGTTTTCGTGGAAACTCGCCATCAGATCCCGGCCTTTCGCAACGCGTTGTAGTATGGAATGATGAGAGGAATCGTTTTCAATGGATGATTCAATAGATTCCAGCAATTGAAGACGTAATTGCAAAGTACTCCGAATCATCGCCAGCCTGTTTTGCTGGCGGGGATTATCAGCTACAAATTGACCCAACTCCTGTAAATTTCTGTTGTATTCCCTGCGAACCGAATCCATCGGAACAATATAGCCGCTGTCGCGGGTGATGATAAAACCCCGCATAGAAGTTTCTGCACCTGATATCAGATCACTTAAACTTTTCAGACTGCCAATCACCTTATAAGTATGCTCCACCTGGTTGGAATAGCGAATCATTGAGTTCATCCGCTGAAAGCTAAGCAGGCTGAAAATCACCATAACAATCAGGGTTGTGGTGAAACCAATCATCAGGTAAAGGAAAATATTGCGCTTCATGATTATTAATTCCCCGAATTGGGGAATATTGGCTACAATGATCTAAATTTGATTGTCCACGCCCTGCTTTTCTAATAACAAATTTAAAAGTTTAAGGTACTATAAATCAGGTTGTTAGAAAATAAATTTGAAATCTGTTGAACCCTGCGAATTCTGGCTTTTGGATTGATTCTATATAACTGTTAAACTCTTGTTTATGATCAGCCAAAACCAATCACAGCAGCAGACACAAAAGATCTTACCGCAACAGATTCAGTTATTGAACCTGTTCCAGTACAACAGCCAGGAATTATTATTACACATCCGCCAGGAACTGGAGCAAAATCCTTACCTGGAAGAAGTAGCTGAACACAAGGAAGATGCTGGTTCAGACGAATACAATCGCGAAGCAGCAGCCGATTATAAGGATTGGGAAGAATATGCGGATAATGATGTACCTGACTATAAAGTAGAATATGCCAACTATTTCAATGAGTCGGATATGCCGGAGCGCCCCCTGGCTGCACAGGTAGATTTTCGGGAAGCGGCAAAGGGGCAATTGCTTCTCCTGATTTTTTTTT
>JAGKTB010000297.1:0-4490 GCA_018993145.1 Flavihumibacter sp. | reverse complement strand
ACAGTGCCCAATCGGTCAATGCTCCGATTTTGATGCGTTCCTGGTGGATTGGATAAAATACCTGTGATTCCATCCTGACGTATTCGTCTCTTTTTCCGGCCATTGGCTTCATGAAATCGATCTGCACAAATTTTGATACTGGTGTTTTAGGGTCAAGACCGGCCCGGTGAATAAAGATTTCTTTTCTCACCGGAACACGGTATTCCTGGAGCTGGCCAAAAATCTGCTCAAAAGCAGGCTCTTTTGGACCTTTGATTTTATTGTAGTTTTCTTTCAACGAATTGGAATTATCAATTATATCGCTGAATCGGGTGGTAACCTTTACTCCAATAAAGTCATACGGTTGCTTGTTTTCAGGGCTCATGACTACCTCATAAAAATACCAGCCCTGTATGGTATTGTCGCGAACCATGGCTTCATAAATACGAAGGCCATAATTCCTTACAAGGTTAAGGTAGGCTTCTGTTTTCCCCTGGGTAACTTTGTACATGGTTACTTCCAGGTAGACCGGAATTTTAGGAGCCTGCGATCGAACCTGGTTAGGAAAGGCAAGCGCTACAACCAGCATTAAGTTTGCGATTATGGCAGTGATGCAGCTTCGTCGGCTTGTTGTATAACAGGCGGAGCATCGTTGATAAATTGCTTCCATATACAAAGATTGAGGGTGATGAATCACTTTGAATATGGTGCGGAATAATAGGGGCGGAGCTGGTGCGGACTCTTTACTAGTAAGTTACATCAATTACTGCGCATATCCATAAAAAAAACCTGGCACTAAGCCAGGTTATGAAAAACTTTCTGAACATCTTCGTCCTGTTCCAGTTTGTCGACGAGCTTTAAGACTTCCTGTGCCTGCTCTTCACCAAGTTCAACCGTATTTTGTGGAATCCATTCCACTTCGGCACTGATTGTAGTGAGGTTTTTTTCTTCCAGTGCTTTTTGCATGTTTCCAAAATCGGTGAACCCACACCGTAAGACCATCACTTCCTCCCCATTTTCACCCGTTCCTTCTCCCAGTTCTTCCAGGCCAAAATCAATGAGTTCAAGTTCCAGGTCTTCCGTGTTCAAACCTTCCGGCTTTAATTTGAAAACGCCCATCTTCTTAAACTGAAAGCTTACGCTTCCACTATTTCCGAGGGTGCCGTTTCCTTTATTGAAAATTGCTTTCACGTTTGCAACAGTACGTACATGGTTGTCGGTGGCGGTTTCTACAAGGATGGCTACCCCATGCGGACCGTATCCTTCATACAGAATTTCCTCATAGGTTTCCATGTCCTTGCCCTGTGCGCGCTTAATTGCAGCTTCCACCCGGTCTTTTGGCATGTTTACGGATTTCGCATTCTGCATGCAGCGACGAAGAGCAGGGTTAGTATGCGGGTCGGGGCCCCCTGCTTTTACGGCGATGGCGATCTCCTTTCCAATACGGGTAAATTGTTTGGCCATGCGGTCCCAACGGGCGAACATGGTAGCTTTACGAACTTCAAAAATGCGACCCATATAATTGTATTACTGGTTTGATTGATTGTTCTTTTGGTCGGCAAAGGTACAATAAAGAAAAAAAATTAAGTACTCGGAATAAAAAAAGAGACTGTCGCAATTCAGGCTGACAGTCTCTTTTGGGATATTATTTCATGCTGTAATTATCCTTCGAAATCGGATTTCTTGGGTAAAATCTCACCGGGGGTATGACCAGGATCGTTGAGTTTGGAGTTTTTCTTTCCATACAGGAAATACACTACAATACCAACAACCATCCACATAATGGCAACCTTAAGGGTTTGAGCATCCAGGGCAAATATCATGGCGCTACAAACCAGTACACCCATGATTGGTACAAAGGGAACCCATGGGGTCCGGAAGGGACGTTTTGTACCAGGATCACTTTTACGCATCAACCAAACTCCTGCACTTACGAGAACGAAGGCGAAGAGTGTACCAAAACTGGTAAGGTCACCAGCTACATGTCCAGGTACGAATGCGGCAAACAAGCCAACAAAAACAAACAGGATCCAGTTGGCCTTATAGGGAGTTTTGAATTTAGGATGCAGGTCACCAAATGCTTTTGGTATAAGTCCATCATTACTCATAGTATAAAAGATCCGGCTTTGTCCCATTAGCATCACAAGGATAACTGAGGAGAATCCGGCCAGGATGGCTATCGTAACTGCGGTGGATAACCATTGATATCCGTGCATGTATTCTGAAATGGCATAAGCAACGGAAGCTTCACGGCCCTTTACCGGATCCACAAAATCGGTCCAGGGAGCAACACCGGTTAAAACATGGCCGAATAAAATATACAATACGGTACAAACTGCCAGTGATCCCAGGATACCAATCGGCATATCACGGGCTGGGTTTTTAGCTTCCTGAGCCGCCGTACTTACCGCATCAAATCCGATAAAGGCAAAGAACACGATAGCGGCACCACCCAGTACTCCGCCCCATCCATGTTTAAACACTCCGGAATAATCAGCAATTGTTTTTCCTGCCTGGTCTTTAAATGCCGGAGTTCCTTCAGGAATCAAATAGGGAGTATGATTTGCGGGATCTATAAACTGCCAGCCTACTGCAATAAAAATCAGTACAATAGCAACTTTAATGAATACGATAATAGCATTCACCATGGCAGACTCCTGTGTTCCCTTGATCAACAAAAGTGTAAGAAGGAGCAGGATAACCAATGCAGGTGCATTAATGATTCCCTGGTGCAGCACTCCATTTGAATCAGTAAAGCTTTCAAATGGAGAATGCGACCATTCATAGGGTATTCGTCCCCCCAGCAACGTATTTAAATATTCACTCCAGGCAATAGAAACAGTAGCAGCACCGAGTGCATATTCCATGATAAGTGCCCAGCCAATGATCCAGGCAATCAGCTCACCCATGGTAACATAGGAATAAGCATATGCACTACCTGCGATGGGAATCATGGCAGCAAATTCTGCATAACAAAGTCCGGCAAATGCGCAACCAATAGCGGCAATGATAAATGAAATTGTTACTGCTGGTCCGGCGGCCTGTCCGGCAGCTGCAGCAGTTCTTACAAACAAACCGGCGCCAATAATGGCGCCTATTCCAAGTGCTACCAGGTTGGTAGCCCCCAATGTTCGTTTTAAACCTTTTTCTGAATCAGCAGCCGACGCCAGCAGAGCGGACAGGGATTTTTTCCTGAATAAACTCATATCAGTTTTAATTGTGTTTTGATAAGCTGTTTAGAAGGGCGTAAAATAAATAATTATTTAATTCGCAGCTGCTAAACTTTGAATGGAAGCGGATTTCGGCCGATTATTTTGGTAGCATCAGGAATTTTTCGAATTTTCGGCCTTCCGTTCAAAAGCTTAAGCACCTAAAATGACGAAAAAGAACAGGTTGACCCTTTACATTCTGATTGCGATGGTATTGGGTATTATTGTTGGGTATATCGTTCACAAGAATGCTACTCCTGAATTTATTGCCTCTTTTTCTGAGAAAATAAAATTACTGACCACCATCTTTTTACGACTGGTTCAGATGATTATTGCCCCACTTGTTTTCTCTACACTGGTGGTTGGTATTGCCAAACTTGGTGATTTGAAAACGGTTGGAAGAGTAGGAGGAAAAGCATTGCTCTGGTTTGTTACGGCTTCTTTGATCAGTCTGCTCATTGGAATGATACTGGTGAATTTCTTCCAGCCTGGCTCCGTTATTAATTTAGGAAATGCAGATGCCAGCAATGCAGAGGACCTGATTGGAAAGACAAAAGTGTTTTCCCTTCAGAATTTTGTTGAACATGTATTTCCTAAAAGTGTTGTCGAAGCAATGGCAACCAATGAGATTCTGCAGTTGGTTGTATTCAGTATATTTTTTGGAGTTGCGGCTACGGCCATGGGCGACTATGCGAAGCCAGTGATAAAAGCATTGGATGGTGTAGCACATATTATCCTTAAAATGGTGGGCTATGTGATGGCATTTGCGCCGCTGGGTGTATTTGGTGCACTGGCTGCTGTAATTGCAACCAATGGACTAAGCATCTTTAGCTTTTATGGCCTGTATATGCTGTATTTCCTGATTGGAATCGCATTATTGTGGATGGTCTTACTTGCGGTTGGCTATTTTATACTGGGTAACCGCGTGCCTGTGCTGTTAAAGAGAATTGCACAGCCATTACTGATAGCGTTCAGTACCACTTCCAGTGAAGCGGTATTCCCAAAGCTGACAGAGGAACTGGAACGCTTTGGATGTAAGGATAAAATTGTAGCATTTATTTTGCCCCTTGGTTATAGTTTTAACCTTGATGGAAGTATGATGTACATGACCTTTGCCAGCCTTGCTATAGCGCAGGCATATGGCATTCACCTTGATCTTGGAACTCAACTTACCATGCTTCTGGTACTGATGTTAACCAGTAAAGGTATTGCCGGTGTACCACGTGCTTCACTGGTTGTGGTAACAGCAACCTGCGCCATGTTTGGTATTCCTGCTGAAGGTATTGCACTTATTTTACCAAT
>JAGKTB010000296.1:0-4247 GCA_018993145.1 Flavihumibacter sp. | reverse complement strand
AATAACCGGTAAACCGTGGTTTTTGCATTGATTGCTGCATTCCGGTCGGTTGTATTAATCACCTGGATACGAAAACCGGGAATGTTCCGGCGCGACTCCCTGGTAGTTACTTCATTGATCTCGATCTGCTTTTTCACGAGTTGGTCCAGCCTTGGGTCTTTTTTCACGATGA
Organism: Flavihumibacter sp.; assembly: GCA_018993145.1. Classification (GTDB taxonomy): domain Bacteria; phylum Bacteroidota; class Bacteroidia; order Chitinophagales; family Chitinophagaceae; genus Flavihumibacter. The sequence goes on along the minus strand of JAGKTB010000296.1, from coordinate 4,075 downwards.
TGGTATCCGCTACCGGATTGGCATAACCGATGACCGTATAGATGCTGGAAAAAAATAATATTATCAGGGTTTTCATGTTACTAAGACATTCAAAATCCTCGCCAAAGTTGGCTGGACCGTTCTTTTTAATCTTTTACTAATAACCTCCTGTAGTTTCCCTGGCGGGATTTCCCTCCGCAATGGCAACACTCGCGCTGCAACCCAGGCGATTCGCTCCGGCCTCCACCAGTGCACTGCCAAAGGCAAAATCCCGGATTCCACCAGAAGCCTTGATCTGTACCTGCGGGGGCAGGTGCTTTCGCATTAACTGTACCGCTTCCACACTGGCACCTTTTTCGGCATAACCGGTAGATGTTTTCATGAAATCGATACCAAGCGCCCCCAATTTTTCACAACAACCAATGATTTCTTCCTCACTCAGGATACCCGATTCAATGATCACTTTTAAGATTCTTCCTTTATTGTGACATACTTCCACAAGCAGGGCTACTTCTTTCTGCAGATAGGTCCAGTCCTGCTGTTTGAGCGCTACCAGGTTGATCACCATATCCACTTCATGTGCCCCGTCCACAACGGCCAGTATAGTTTCTGCTACCTTGGCTTCCGTGGCCGAATACCCAAAAGGAAAACCCACTACCGTGGCTACTTTTACGGAAGTTGGTGCCAGGATGGCCACCGCTCTTTTTACAAAAGGAGGTGGTACACAAACTGCTGCAAACCCATAGGCAACGGCCTCCGCACTCAACTTTTCAATATCCCCGATAGAAGTAGTTGGCTTTAAGATGGTATGGTCTATAAAAGAAGCAATATTCATAATATGAAAGGACCGCTGATAAAAATCGGTAGTCGAAGTTATACCATTTACTTAAATTCGGTACTTCACACAAACGAAACAAGTAACACACATGAGAAAGCATTTTATGCTGCCTTCCGGCCTTCGGCTGCCCGCACTGCTCTGCGCTGTGCTTAGTGGTACCCTGGCCCAGGCACAACCGACTTTCCCGGTTAATGGCATCGCTGATGAAAAAGTTGCCACCTATGCATTTACCAATGCAACAATTGTGGCGGAATCCGGTTCCGTGCTCAATGCAGCTACCATGGTAGTTAAAGATGGCAGGATTCTCTCCATCGGTACCAATGTAGCTGTTCCGAAAGAAGCGATGGTGGTTGATTGCAAGGGAAAGTACATCTATCCTTCCTTTATTGATATGTATTCCGACTATGGTATGCCACCCCTGGCAGCTGTTCAGCGTCGGTTTAATTTCAATGCCCCCGCACAGCTGACTTCCAATCAGAAAGGCGCTTACGGCTGGAACCAGGCAATTCGTTCCGATGTTCAGGCTGTAACCCAATTTGCCGCCAATGAAGAAAAAGCCAAACAGCTTCGCGAGCAGGGTTTTGGAACCGTGCTTACGCATGTGCAGGATGGTATTGCCCGTGGAACCGGCACCCTGGTTACCCTGGCTGACGATAAAGAAAATAAAACTGTTTTAAAAGATAAGGCAGCATCCCATTTCTCTTTCAGCAAGGGTTCATCCACCCAGGTCTATCCCAGCAGTCTGATGGGGACGATCGCTTTACTGCGTCAAAGTTTTATAGATGCCCAATGGTATAAAAACAATGCTGCTAAAGAAGGACTTAATTTAAGTCTCCAATCCTGGAATGAAAACCTGTCGCTGCCCCAGATATTCGAAGCCAATGACAAATGGATGGCATTAAGAGCTGACAAAATCGGTGACGAGTTTGGCATCCAGTATATCATCAAGGCAGGCGGTAATGAATACCAGCGGATCCAGGAAATGGCTGCTTCCAAAGCTCCTTTTATCCTGTCGCTGAACTTCCCCCAGGCGATGGATGTAGAAGATCCTAATGATGCCCGCTTTATTTCTCTTTCCGATATGAAACATTGGGAAATAGCTCCCTCGAATGCGGCTGCTTTTGAAAAGGCCAATATTCCCTTTGCTCTTACCGCAGCAGATCTGCGCGATACCAAACAATTCCTGGCAAATCTGCGCAAGGCGATTGAATACGGACTCTCCGAAAACAAAGCACTGGATGCCCTTACCAAAACACCTGCAACACTACTGGGTGTTTATAACGAAGTGGGCAGTCTGACAACCGGCAAATGGGCCAATTTTATCATTACCAGCGGACCTGTTTTCCAGGAAAAAACAGTGATTTTGCAAAACTGGGTACAGGGTAAAAAATACGGAGTAAAAGAGGATAGCTGGTCTGCCCCCATGGGTGAATATCAATTGACTTTAAACAGTGCCAAAGGCCCACAACAATATAATCTGCTGATCAAAGCAGGTGGTGCTGCTTCCGTTATTCAGAAAGATACCCTGGCTGGAAAATTCAGCTTCGACGGTAAACTGGTTAAACTCAGCTTCCCTGAAAGCAAACAATCGAAAAAGAATATCCGTCTCAGTGGTGTTAGTCAGGCCGATGGCTGGCAGGGTACCGGAGAAGATGCCAATGGCAATAAATTCTACTGGACAGCCAAAATGCTGAAGGAAGAGCCTGCTAAAACTGACAGTGCTAAAAAGAAAACCACTCCGGAATTGGGTGCGGTTCCTTTCCCTTTTAACGGCTATGGATTTGAAAAAATGCCGGAACAACAAACCTTGCTGATCCGGAACGCCACCGTATGGACCAATGAAAAAGAAGGCAAACTGGAAGGTGCAGATGTATTGGTTAAAAATGGCAAGATCGCTGCAGTTGGTAAAGGCCTGTCAGACGCCGGTGCTACAGTGGTGGACGGAACCGGCAAACACCTTACTCCAGGTATTATCGATGAGCACTCCCATATCGCAGCTGCGTCCATTAATGAAGGCGGGCAATCGGTTACTTCTGAAGTGCGCATTGCCGATAACCTGAATCCGGAGGATATCAATATTTACCGTCAGCTTAGCGGTGGTGTTACTTCCTCCCATATCCTGCATGGTTCAGCCAATACCATTGGTGGACAGACCCAGCTAATCAAACTTCGCTGGGGAGCAGATGCTGAGGGACTGAAATTCGCCAACTGGATTCCCCAGATCAAATTTGCCCTTGGTGAAAACGTAAAACGTTCCGGCAGCAGCGCCAACAATCGCTTCCCTGACAGCCGTATGGGTGTGGAAGAAGTACTGGTAGATGCGTTTACCCGTGCCCGTGATTATGAAAAAGCAATCGCGGCAGCTTCGGTTGTTCCTAAAGGTAAGAAAGGCGCCACAGCCAATCCATGGGCTACAGTTCGCCGCGATCTGGAGCTGGATGCCCTGGTGGAGATCCTTAACAAAAAGCGATACATCACATGTCACTCATATGTTCAAAGTGAAATCACAGCAGCCATCCGTGTTGGTGATAAATTTGGATTCACGTTCAACACCTTCACCCATATCCTGGAAGGCTATAAGGTGGCAGATAAAATGAAAGCACATGGTTCAAATGCCAGTACGTTTTCCGACTGGTGGAATTATAAAATGGAAGTAGTGGATGCAATTCCGCAGAATGCAGCTATCATGCACGAAGTTGGATTGAATGTAGCCATCAACAGTGACGATGCGGAAATGGCCCGTCGCCTTAACCAGGAAGCTGCCAAAAGTGTAAAATACAGCAAGATGAGTGAAGAGGACGCTTTAAAAATGGTAACCTTGAATCCAGCCAAAATGCTGCATGTGGAAGATCGTGTGGGCAGCATAAAAGTAGGTAAGGATGCCGACCTGGTGCTCTGGTCAGATAACCCACTCAGCATTTATGCAAAGGCTGAAAAAACCATTGTAGACGGAATTGTATATTTTGATCGCCAGCGCGATCAGGAACTGCGTGCGAAAATCACTGCAGAAAAGAGCCGCCTCGCACAGAAAATGATTGGTGAGAAAAAAACAGGTGCTCCAATGGCTCCGGCCCGTGCAAGTATGGAAATCATGCATACCTGCAGTGATCATGCGCATAGTCATGGACTGCTGGTGGTAGATGCCGATGAGATCAATTCTAACGACTAAACGAGACAACAATGAAAAACAACATAATTGCATTACTGGGAGCTTCCCTGATTTCAGCTGCTTCCTTTGCCCAGGAAAATGTTTATCCA
>JAGKTB010000295.1:0-4524 GCA_018993145.1 Flavihumibacter sp. | reverse complement strand
CATAGGTAGTATGGATGTATTGCTGCCCCTGTTTAACGCTGAAATAAAACAACCAGAAGCTGACGATGGTAAAACTCAGAATGACTACATCATACCATTGCAAACCATCATCTGTCCATTGAGCGAGTGGAAACACAAAACAGATTACTACCAGTTCAAGATAAACGGCAAGTGATAAAAACTGTTTGAGCGAGGCGGATGGGCCTGGTTGATTTTTGTTGTCATCCGCCAGTTGCTGAAGAAAACTATTGGTTACAAATTCAAAAATGAAACTAATCAGCACACAACCTGCTATCTCTGCCAAATTAGTCTGAATGGGGCGTAGCCAGAATTTGGTTTCAGATATAACGTCGTTGAGTAACCGAACAAAAACATAGGTCATCAATCCGTACAGTATGATGAACAGAATCCTGCGAAGAGTCCATTTTTGTTTGGCGACCTTTTTAAACGTTTCGGATTGAATGAGCAGCATACGGCGTCAGGATTGTTTTTTTGAATCTGATTTCATGCCGAAAAGTATTCCAATTGCAGGGAAAGGTCGGATAAACAGGTGAAAAATGAACAGGCAAAGGAAGAGGGTTGTTAGGGTCAGAAAAACCCATTTGAAGAATATAGTGTCTGGGGTCTGGACAACATAGTAAGCAAGGATAACGATAATTGTCTGGTGTAAAATATAAAAGGGATATATAAGCTGGTTGATATAGGGCAAAAAAGTGTGAGATCGGTTCAGGTTTTTTTTGCCATAGCCTACCAGTGCAAATACCCAGAGCCAGGTATGAACAGGCTGTCGGGCCAGGTAAAGCCAGGTAAACCAGGAATTGGTATCATGGCTGCCATCAAACCAGTTGAAATCATTCCAGCGAAGCGAATTAATCAGCACTAACAACATAAAAGCAAGACTTAGGGAAAGTCGCCGGTTACGTTCCAGGCTATCCAGGAGTGTTGGTTCAACAAGACAAACGAAGCCTGCCAGCACAAAAAGCAACCAGTAAATAAAGTAAACCGGATCATCAACAAGTGCGTTTGTTTCAGGATAGTGTAAAATGCCCGCAGTGTAAATCAGTACGGAAGGGACCATCAGAAAATAAATCCGCTTTCCTTTTGACAGCCGGACTAAAAATCGTTTGAAGCCATCGGCACTGCTACTTTTGCACCAGGTAAAAAAAGGTGCAAACAGTACATCATACAAAAAAAGATAGGCAATAAACCAAAGGTGATGCCAGCTGATATTTCCTTCCGGATAGGGGCCTGAGTAGAAAAGCTGGCTATAAAAATCCAGAAAGCTACCGGTATAACCCTGGTGTTTTCTTTCCATATATACCTGGGGAGGAATGATCAGCAGCATGCCTGCAACCAATGGGAGGAACAGTCGTTTCAGCCGGAGTAAGATGAAAGAGCCGGCCGTTCTTTTTTTGACCATATACCAGGTAACAGCACCGGAGAGGAAAAAGAGCAGGGGCATTCTGAACCGGCTTAGGAAAAAATTAAATTCATCGAGGAGATTACTTTTGTCAAGGTTATTGATATGCCAGGGATCATCCGGAATAAAGGGACGAGCACTGTGATAAAGTAATACACCGAGAATTGCGAGAACCCGGAGCCAGTCGATATAGGCAAGACGAGTGGTAGGTTGGTTCATGAAAAAATCTTTTCACAAACCTAACAGACCCTGGGGAGGTGAATGGGAACGTTTGACGAACTGTCAGAAATCTTTGACGAATAACAGAAAAAGCTTAGAAACGCAGGCTGCAATAATATCCGCGGGTGCTGTCTGGTGATAAAAACAGGAGTTCTTCTGTTTTGCCCTTTGGGTTGGTAAACTTAAATGCAAGGGCAGAATCACCGAGTGACACTGGGGCAAACCAGGATGGCTTTTCCTCCACAGCGGGTTCTGCAAACCGTAGACCTTCTTTGTTCAGTTTGGTAGATTGGTAAGGATGCTGTGCGATAATTCTGGCTGCTTCTTCCGGGCAGGTAGTAAATTCCAGCCAGATACAGCAATCCACCACTGGCACTACGCGATCTTTTGAATTTATGACCTTTAAGCAGGATTGATTACTGTTGCCAAAAAGATCCGTATAGATTGTAACGCCTTGTCTGGGTTCTATTGCTTTTTCCACTTTGCCGGCAACTTTGTGGTAGGTTTTGGTAAGAATATGATATAAGCTGATGCTTCCCGTGATAAAGGATAGCCCCAGTGGAATAAGCGAGAACAAAGCAAGGCTCTTTTTCTTTTGGTAAATGCTTATCACCAGGATGGAAATAAACCCAAGAAATAATCCAATTGTAAGAAGAATCCAGGTCCACATAATTGAAAATTAATTAAGATTTTTTAATTTTCGGTGATATCAGGGTTTCGCTGGAATTCCCTTGACTGTACTGCCAGCAGGAATATCATGGGTAACAACAGCACCAGCAGCAATGATGGCATTATCACCAATTGTAACACCCATCAGAATTACAGCATGTGCACCGATCCAGACATTTCTGCCAATATGGACCGGACGTGAAACCAGGTCGTTTTCATTGAGATTGCCAGGTACAGAGGTATTGTAGTTATGATCGGTTATGAAAACAAAGGGGCCAATCCTGGAGCCATCTCCAATCGTAATGGATTCAATGCAGTCAAGGATCAGGTACCGATTGGCATATAAATTCGCACCGACTGAAATTTTCCCTTCTCTTCCCTGCACAGTATAAGAAAGTAATGCCCCATAGTCGTCTATATAGGTATTCGCACCAATGGAAATGCTGCCAGTGTTGCGCGGGATATTTACCAAACGCCCTACCAATGCGCCTTTTCCAATTTTTACACCTCTAAACCTTAGCAGAAGGGTGTTAACACGACGAATTAGAGCAGCAATGATTCTGAACATAAAAGTTATCTGACCGATGCCAGCAGATCGGTTAATTTTTTGATTGCATAATAAGCAGGGCTGGCGATGTTACGAAAGATGAATTCTTCTCCGCCGAAATTTTTTTTGAACTGATTTACTCCTTTGAATTTTTTATAATCAGGGTCTGTTGGTTGTGAAAATCCTCCAAAATCATAGTTTGTGAAGCCTTGCTCTTTAAAGTAATCCATAGCTTTAAAGTGCATGAATTTATTGGCTGCACCAATATCATTTTTATCAAGGTGAGGCAAAAAATACCTGCCGGATGCGGATCTGAATAACTGTACTTGTCCGCTCGGTGCATGCAGTAAATATAAATGCATGGCTACAATTTCAGCCTCCAAATAAACCTTGGAAACAAGAAAGTTGGTATGCAGTTCAGAAAAATCCTTAATGGAGAGTGATGGTATCTTTTTGAATAGTGCGAATTTGTTGAAATAGGTTACAAAACCAACCAGGTCTTGATCAAACCGGACCGGCAAGGCTTTCTTTTCAGCCTGACGAATATAGTTTTTGGTTTGTTTGCTGAACCCCTTCCAGATTTCAGTTTTATCCTGCCGGAGATTCACCTGCACAGATCTGCCGGTGAATTCAATCATACCAATGGGCTTTTTGTCTGTTTCAGGTATTCTGAAGTATACAGCCATGCACAGTAAATCAGACCAGTGATAAGTAAAATCAAACCAGTGTTCATGAATCGGAATGAACTGCCATCGTTTTTTTTCTAAAATCATAATATGTCAATCGGGTACTGTCGATGGTTGTATCCCGTAATTTACATACAAGATTGGTATATTCTGGTAAGTTCCTGAAGGTTTTTTTGGGGTGTATAATGTTCCTTGTAAGTACTTAGTGCATTGGCACTCATCTGGTTCTTTTCTGAAATTGAGAGTTTGTTCCATATCTGAACTGCTTCTGCTAGTGATGCTGCATTTCCGGGCTCAAAAAGCAATCCATTAATCATGTGCTGGATGAGATAAGCAGGCGCACCGATATTGGCAGCAATTACAGGAGTGCCATGAGCAAATGATTCAATAATTACCATTCCAAAAGGTTCCTGCCAGATGGAGGGTACGATCAGTGCAGAAGCTGCTGATAACTCCTCATATACCATCTCTTTATTAAGTGAACCGGCATACCGTATCCAGTTGTATTTAGTGACTGCGTCTGTAACCAATGTTTTTAATGGTCCATCTCCTGCAATAAGTAGAGGCTGTTTTGCCGTTATAAATGCATCCAGTAAGCTGCGGATCCCCTTTTCTGCAGACAATCGACCAACATATAAAAAATTAGTTTTCTCTTTAGTAGATGTTGATGTGGGTTCTGTGAAATTCGGTTTAACGGATACCCTGTTCATGGGAAATTTCCAGGAAGCTTGTTCAAAGAAAGGGAGCATCGATGCGGATGGTACCAGGTAAGAATGAACGAGGTTCCAGGTTCCGATTGTTCTATGGAAATACAAAATCAGCGAAAGCCAGAAACTGAGCAGTATACTGTTGCGATAGGTTTTTTTTCGAACAGCTTTCCAGGGAAATCCATTCGTCAGACTTTCATAAAACAATGTTTCATTGTGAAAAAGGGTTGCTGAAGGACATAGAATGCGATAGTTATGTAAGGTTGCTACAATTGG
>JAGKTB010000294.1:0-3335 GCA_018993145.1 Flavihumibacter sp. | reverse complement strand
GACTGTTTCCTGACTTTACAGAATGTATGATGTGGTAATACGCCTGATATTCTGCTGCCTTCTGCACAGGTTGGATGCTATCCGGCCGAATCTCATTAAACAGGCGGACATGCGGTGTTCTGTTGATAACAAGTCCGTCCAATAATTTATTCAGTCCCGTCATAAAACTCAGCAGCGTGATGAACATCGTGATGCTAAAGGTTACGCCAATGGCAGCCACCAGGGTTTGTTTCCATCGCGCCATCAGCAATGCATAGGCAATTTTTAGTATGAGCGGCTTACTCATTGTAGGGGATCAACCAGTTTATCAGATGCGGTAATGCCTTCCAGTATTTCAACTTTCTTATAATCTTTAAGTCCGGTTACTACTTTTCTTTTTTCTTTGTTTTCAAGTAACACAAAGGAATCTTGCACCAGGTAGTTCCTTGGTATGGTCAGGGTCTTTGCTTTGGTTTGAATTACAATATTCGCTTCAGCTGACAGGTTGGGATACAGTTTCTCGGGTGCTTTTTCAAATGCGGCTTCCACGAGGAAACTCCGGGTTCTTTCATCCATAATGGGATCAATTCTCGTAAGGCTTGCTTCAAATACTTCTCCTTTGTAACTGTCCAGTGTTACAATTATTTTTTGACCGGTTTTGATTTTGGCAATATCATATTCATCCACCAGCAATTCGATTATGAAATTGTCTGCATCTCCCATTGTGGCGATGGCTTGTTGCGGATTGACAGTTTCTCCTTTTTCTTTCAGCAGTTTATAAACTTTACCATCCGACTCACTTTTGATGATATAATCATTTTGCTGGGTGCTGGTGATCTGTAATTGTTTTCTTGCCTGTTGCGCATTGAATCTTATCTGCCTTTCCAGTTCATCGTAACGGCGCCGGGTGGATTCTACATTGCTGGCAGCATTTTCCATGGCAAGTTCCCGCTGCTCCAGTTCATTCCGGGTGCCGATTCCCTGGTTCCATAATTCCTGCTGGCGTTTGTAAAGAGAAGAATCCGTTTTGAATTTACTGATAGCAAAATCAAGAGAAGCTTTCAGCTCTTTTAACCGGTTGCGATTGTTCTCCTCTGCTGAATAGTTGGCAGCCAACTGGGCGTTTTCTCTGTTTAGTCGAACCAGGTCATTGTTGATTTTATAAATGGGACTGCCTTTCTTCACCAGGTCTCCTTCATTTACGAGCACTTCTTCGATGATGCCGCTAACGGTGGAGTACAACTGGTATTGGTTGCGGGTTTTTATGGTGCCAGAGGCATATACCGATTCAGTTAAGCCTTCCTCTGTCGGCTGAATCAGGTTTTCCTGATTGGAGCAACTGGAAAATACTGGTAATAACAGGAGTAGAAATGCCGGAAAAGGAGTTAGTTTCATGCTATCCGGAAAATTTGTGTCGGATAAAATTAGGTTTCCTTTCTAAATGATCCTTATGTTTTTACCGAATCTGATCCTGTTTAGCGTGTTTTTTTCTGATCCACAGGTTCCACAGCAGGTGCTGGACAACAAAATTAATACGGCTGCTTATGAACGCGACCTGGCCATCTCTCCGGATGGGCGGGATGTTTTTTTTACCAGGCAGGGGACTGACTGGAAGGATCAAACGATCTGGCATTTATCGAAATTGCAGGATGGCAGCTGGACGGAAGCAAAGCCTGCTCCCTTTAGTGGCAGGTTTCGTGATTTGGAACCATTTTTCGCACCTGATGGAAAACGCCTGTTTTTTGCTTCGGGACGTCCAAAGCCGGGAAGAACAGGTGAAGATGTGGATATCTGGATGGTAGAGCGACTGCCAACTGGCTGGTCGGAGCCCATTCATCTGGGACCAGCCATCAATTCTGAAAAAGATGAGTATTATCCTTCCGTAACAAAAGAAGGGCATCTGTATTTTACGTCAGAAAGGATAGGTGGCCCTGGTAATGAAGATATTTACAGGGCGGAATACAAGAATGGTAATTGGTTACCGGCCAAAGCGTTGGATACAGGTGTAAATTCTGCCTATTATGAATTCAATGCCTATGTTTCACCGGATGAATCCCTGTTGATTTTTACCTCCTATGGTAGAGCCGATGATATGGGCAGGGGTGATCTCTATATGAGTATCCGAAATCCAGCTGGTTATTGGGAGCCCGCTAAAAACATGAAATCAGTGAATTCTGCAGACCTGGATTATTGCCCTTTTATATCCCCGGATGGGAAGACTCTTTATTATACAAGTGAAAAAGCAGGCAAAAAAAATGGCAACATTTTCATGTTGCCCTTCGAGACCCTGAAATTTCAACTTATAAACTCTCTGACTGAATCAGGTACTGAGTAGAATACTGCTTTCCACAAGTGAAACGCACTACATATACACCAGCAGCCAGCGTTTTGGTGTTCAGGTCCATCTGAACGCCATTGGAAGTATCGTTAATTTTTTTGATCAGCTCTCCTTTCTCGTTGAAGATCTCAACTGAGATCTGCTTTTGCTGCCAGGCCAGGGGAGTCAGCAATACAGTAGAACCGGTTTGAGGATCGATGCTCAGTTCGGTAGGGATGAAATCATCTTTCTTATCCATAGCTACCATCTTAACTGAAGAGTATTCGAAGTTACCTTCCATGTCGCGGGTGCGAAGGCGATAGAATACTGCACCCATAGTAGTAGCAGATTTGCTTTCATCTTTGAACTGGTACAATCCACCTTTTGGCATGTTAGCACGATTGAAGCGGGCAACCTCACGGAACACTTCACCATCCACACTCTTCTCAATGCTGATATCCTGCAGTTTTTCCTGAGTAGGACAAGACCAGGCCAGCTCAATGATATCGGTTTGCATACGGGCCTGGAAACCTACGATATGAGGCATGTAAACAGTAGCCAGATCAGGAGTAGAATTCTTCAGTTCAATTTTGTACTGAGCGCGACCAGCCCACTCATTGTTATTGCGATTAACACCCAGCTTAACACGAATCGTAGTAATATTTTTATTTACGATGCTGATTTTTTCGCTGCTGGTATTTTGCTTACCCCATTTGTTTTCAGCGCGGTAACCACTGTTAGCGGCAGAGATCATCAGGGAAGTAATTTCGTTGTCATATACCACTTTACTTCCATATCCAAGGTAACACTCTGCAAATTCGTGCGCAGCACCGTAGTTATTCAAACCAGAAACGGAAGTAGTGATTTCCGGCATGCTATAACCATTGGGCTGATCCAGGGGTTGGTTATTATTTACGAAAGTAAAGCTGAACTCGATCCAGGAAGGACCATTGATACCTGCGTATTCAACCTCTGGCTGAAATATAGAAGCGTTATTATTTGTATTGTGATGAAGTTGCTTCAGCACTACACCCGGAGT
>JAGKTB010000293.1:0-3112 GCA_018993145.1 Flavihumibacter sp. | reverse complement strand
ATCTTCAGTATGAAGAAACAACTATCACTGTAGGGGAGCCCGCCAATATTGCGGAATTGATCACCAATTTTATTCTGGGTTTTTTATTGGGATATAAAATCATTGGTGCCTTTGTACTTGGACCGGAAGATCCTCAGGAGTTTATATTTTCATCACAAGGTTCAGTGGGCTCGGGCATATTACTGGGCTTATTGTTTGCCGGGCTGAAATGGAGAGAGAAGCAGAAACAGCGTTTACCCAAGCCTGAAAAAAGAGTGATCCGAATCTGGCCGCATGACAGGGTAGGCGATTTTGTGGTATTTGCCGCGCTCTTCGGGTTTGCCGGTGCCAAGATTTTTCACAACCTCGAAAACTGGAACGAATTTGTAGCCGATCCAATCGGCGCCTTACTCTCCTTTAGCGGGCTAACCTTTTATGGAGGTTTGATCTGTGCTGCTATAGCTATTATTTGGTATGCACGAAAGCATAAAATCGGTATCCGGCATCTATGTGATTCAGCTGCACCCGCGCTGATGCTATCTTATGGAATAGGTAGAATAGGATGCCAGGTTGCAGGAGATGGAGACTGGGGTATTGTTAACAATCGGCCGAATCCTTATTCCTGGTTGCCTGATTGGGTATGGTCATATACCTACCCACATAACGTTATCAATGCGGGAGTGCCGATTCCGGGATGTGAAGGTAATTATTGCAACGAACTGCCTCTACCCGTATATCCAACCCCGTTTTATGAAACAATTGCCTGTTTGGTACTATTTGCAATTTTATGGAGCCTCAGAAAGAAAATACCTGTACCAGGGCGACTTTTTGGCCTTTACCTGGCGCTCAATGGTATTGAACGATTTTTTATTGAAAAAATCAGAGTAAACACTAAGTATAACATTTTCGGATTTCAGCCCACCCAGGCAGAGATCATCTCCTCCCTGCTGGTGATTACCGGAATTATAATCTGGTTCTGGGCTAAAAAGTACCAACAGACCCACCCGTCAAAGCTCAGGAACTAATTTATTCTTTTATCAAAAACAGGAAGAGCGGTCATTTGGCCGCTCTTCCTGTTTTACTACCACTTATCAGGAATCCCCTAAATGCTGTAACCAAATTAAGGGTCAATCGTCCAATGTTCAGTTGGCCCTTTACCGTAAATCAGTAAAATCAGCCATCCAACACAAAACAATGTACATTGCATAACATAGTACCTACTTTTGACCTGTAATTAACCTTAAACGGTACCAAACTAATTAAAGAACCTTAGACATGAAAAAGACACTCTTTCTGCTGACAGTTGCCTTATCCGCCTTATCCTTTGTCAGCATGGGCCAAAGCAATACCTCAGTTAAGGGGAATGTGACGGACAAACAGCAAAAGCCGGCAGAAGCTGTTACCATTACCGTGCTGCAGGCAAAAGACTCTTCCCTAGTGAAGCTGCAATCAACTGACAAGTCCGGGAATTTTGAATTCCTGGACCTGTCCTTTGGCCGTTACCTGCTGCTCTATTCAGCTGTTGGCCATGAAAAAGCATATTCAGCCGAATTTGAATTAAGTGCTGCCAATGCTGCGATTCAACTGCCATCGGTTCAACTCAACCCTGCTTCCAGTGAAATGCAAGGTGTTACGGTTGTTCATCGCAAACCGTTCATTGAGCAGAAAATAGACAAAACAATTGTGAATGTGGATGCTGCCGTAACAAATGTAGGCGCAACTGCACTGGAAGTACTCGAAAAATCACCAGGCGTCATGGTCGATAAGGACGGTAATATCAGTCTGAAAGGAAAACAAAGCGTAATGGTAATGATGGATGGCCGTCCAACTTATCTTACCGGTGAACAACTGGCTAATTTATTGAAGTCCATGCCAGCCAGTTCCATCGATCAGATTGAACTCGTAACCAATCCTACTGCCAAATATGATGCAGCCGGTAATTCCGGAATTATCAACATTAAAACCAAAAAGAACAAGCAGAAAGGTTTTAATGGCACCTTAACCCTTAATTATGGCCAGGGTGCTTACTGGAAAACAAATAACAGTTTGAACCTTAACTACCGCACCGGCATGTTCAATTTTTTTGCCAATGGGGGATACAGCATCTGGAACAGTTTCCAGGAATTGAACATCAATCGGAAATTTTCGGATGCCAGTTCAAAAGAACTAACCGCCATTTTTGAGCAAACCTCATTCATGAAGAATGAGAATAAGAACTATAACATGAAAATTGGTGCGGATTATTTCCTGAGTAAGAAAACTACACTGGGCATCGTACTCAACGGGAACTTTAGTCCGGAGAAACAAGCCGGCCTCAATACCAGCTACATGATGAATGCCGCTGCCCAGAATGACTCCATCATAACTGCAACCAGTTCCAACAGGGATCTCTGGAAAAACAAAAGCATCAACGTGAACATGCGTCATCAGTTTGACTCAACCGGTAGGGAATTGACTGCTGACCTGGACTATGTTACTTACGGATCCAATAGCGAACAGTTATTTATAAACACCATATATGACCCTAACTGGTCTCCTAAAACAGTTGAAAACCTGAGAGGCCGCCTGCCGATTGATATTGATATTTATTCCGCCAAAATCGATTATACCCAGCCATTGAAAAAGGGCGCAAAAATGGAAGCCGGATTAAAAACCAGTTATGTAAATACCAATAACGTTGCTGGTTATACGAACCTGATCAATGGTGGATGGGTACCTGATTATGACAAATCAAATAATTTCGACTACAAGGAAAATATTATTGCAGGTTATCTGAACTACAATCGCCAGATCAAAAAATTTGGCATCCAGGCCGGACTGCGATACGAACATACCAGTTATGAAGGTTACCAGTTTGGGAACCCTCAAAGAGCAGACTCCAGCTTCAAGCGCAACTATGGCAGTTTATTTCCTACACTGTTTGTAAGTTATGCAGCCAATGATAAAAACCAACTGGCCATGTCTTATGGCAGGAGAATTGATCGTCCGGCTTACCAGGACCTGAATCCTTTCCTGTTTTTCCTGGATAAATACACCTATGGTCGAGGAATCCGGGAGAGGATAAAGAAGGGCGAGCAGAACATAGAATTTAGGCAGAAAGAGAAAAGGGGTCTGACAACCACACGGAAAGATA
>JAGKTB010000292.1:0-4087 GCA_018993145.1 Flavihumibacter sp. | reverse complement strand
CAGCCAGCATTTCCCGGTTTATACCGATATTATTTACGAGATAGGTCTTACCCCCAACCGGATGGATGCTATGAGTCATATGGGTGTAGCCAGGGATGTTTGCGCCTACCTGACCCATCACGATAAAAAAGAATTGCGGCTTCGTCCGGTTTCTGTCAACAGTTTTAAAGCCCAGGACCAATCGCTTCCTATCCAGGTAGAATTGCTCGATACCGAAGGATGTCAGCGCTATTCCGGGGTAAGCATTACCGGTATCACAGTTGCTGAATCACCTCAGTGGCTGAAGGACCGGCTTTTATCAATCGGATTACGTCCTATCAATAATATAGTGGACATCACCAATTTCGTGTTGCATGAAACCGGACAGCCTCTCCATGCGTTTGATGCTTCAGCCTTACAAGGCGGCAAAATTATCGTACAGCAGGTAAAACAGGACACCCCATTTGTAACCCTGGACGGTAAGGAACGTAAACTGGATGCAACAGATATTATGATTTGCGATGCAGTCAACCCGGTGTGTATTGCCGGAGTTTTTGGCGGCCTGGGCAGTGGTGTTACCAACGAAACAAAAAATGTATTCCTTGAATCCGCCTGGTTCCATCCAAGCCGAATTCGCAAAACCTCCTTCCGGCATGGGCTGCGCACGGATGCCGCTACCCGTTTTGAGAAAGGAGTGGATATTTCGCAAACCCTCTATGCCCTGAAAAGAGCGGCCCTTTTAATTAAAGAACTGGCAGGTGGCGCTATTTCATCCGATATCGTGGACGTATACCCGAACCAGGAAGAAAAAAAACAGGTAGCCATCAAATACCACTACCTGAAAAAACTCAGTGGTAAAAGTTATCACCCCGATACTATCAAAAAAATTCTCGAAGCGCTTGGCTTCGAAGTAATAAAAGACAGCATCGATGAACTAAGACTGGCAGTGCCCTATCATAAACCGGATATCTCCCTGCCGGCGGATATCGTGGAAGAAATTTTACGAATCGATGGCCTGGATAACGTGGAAATTCCACAAGCTATCACGATCACTCCCTCTGTTGAAAATGATGTAGATGGTAAGCTGAAAGAAAAGATTGCCCAGTACCTGGCAGGTTCCGGCTTCAGGGAAATCCTGACCAACTCCATCACTAACAGTGCTTACTACACAGAAGAGCAGTTGGTTGGAACAGTCAAAATGCTGAACAACCTATCTGCCGAATTGAATATACTACGCCCCTCCATGATGGAAACAGCAATGGAAGTGATTTCGTACAACCATAACCGAAAGAACGACCAGTTACGTTTGTTTGAATTCGGGAAAACCTATTCAACAACCGGAATTGGCAATTACAGGGAACACATGCATTGCTGTATCTACCTGAGCGGTTTATATTCAGAAGGATCCTGGCGTACTGCAGCACAACCAGCGGATTTGTTTGCGTTAAAAGGAGTCCTGGCACGTTTATGTGCATCGCTCGGTTTAAATGCACTCAAATTGCAGGAAACGGATCTTCCCGGATTGCAGCCCGGCTTTGATGTGTATGCAGGTAAAGAAAAGATTGGCACAATAGGTCAGATTTCCAAAGCCAAACTAAATCAGTTTGATATTAAAGTACCCGTATTTATGGTTGATCTTGATTGGGCTACGGTAGTGAAGCTTGCTGGTTCCAAAAAACTGGTATTCCGGGAACTGCCCCGCCAAATCGCGGTAGAAAGGGACCTTGCCATGCTGGTTAACCGATCCGTGGCATATGGCACCATTGAAGCGGCCATCCGTAAAGCAAATCTTCCGAAACTTGCCGGTTACCGGTTGTTTGACCTGTTTGAAAGCGACAAGCTGGGTGCGGATAAAAAATCAGTGGCTATTAACTTTTCCTTCCTTGATGAGGAAAAAACAATGACTGACAAAGAGATTGACGCGCTGATGCAGAAACTGATTCAATCGCTGGAAAAAGAAACCGGGGCAGAAATCCGGAAATCCTGATGCAGGCACTACTTGACCATATCAACCGGATCCAGGATAAACTGGCAGAGCTGCAAAAGCAGTATTCCCAGGCGAAAAAGGAACAGGAGCGTATGCAACAGACCTTTCAACTTCTGCAGGAAAAAGATCGCTTGCAGCAGGCCAGAATTGAAGAACTGGAACGTCAATTAGAAGTAGTTCGTGCTACCCGGCCGGCTTCGATGAGTGATGCAGATCGACAGGCGTTGGAGAAAAGAATCAATCAATACCTTAAAGAAATTGAGCAATGCATTGCTCTTTTAAATGAATAAGCCATGGCAGACCAGTTGATTCCCGCCAATATTGTAATTGGCGACCGCACCTACCGGATTAAGATCCGGATGCAGGACGAGGAGGCGGTTCGGGCAACGGTAAAGCTCATCAATGAGAAAATACTGGAGTTCAAAACCCAGTTTTCAGCCAAAGACATGCAGGACTATATAGCGATGGTATTGGTATGGTATGCCACTGAGCAAAGTTCTTCCACCCGATCGCAGCTGGATACCCGCGCTATTGAGGAAAAGCTGGAGCAAATGGAACAGTTTCTGGATAAAATCAAACAGGGATAAGCCTTTTCGTTAATGGAGTTTCTTTTTTATTCCGGAAAGAGTTCGCCCAGCTTTTCAAGCAGCTCCTTTCCCCTCAGATTTCGGGCAATGATCCTGCCCTCCGGATCGAGCAGGAAATTCTGCGGGATGGCATTGATCCCATAAAGAAGTGCCGCTTCATTATTCCAGTACTTCAGATCCGAAACCTGGCGCCAGGCCAGTTTATCATCCCGAATAGCTTTTAACCAGGCGGCCCTGCCATTGGGCTGATCAAGTGAAATCCCGAGGATGTCAAATCCTTTTTCCTTGTATTTGGCATAGGCAGCCACCAGGTTAGGATTTTCATTACGGCAGGGACCACACCAGGATGCCCAGAAATCCAGCAACAAGTACCTGCCCCGAAGGGAGGAAAGAGAAACCGGTTGTCCAATTGTATCAGGAAGCGTAAACTCAGGAGCTATTTTACCGATGGAGGTAGCCCTGGCGAAATCTATTTTTTGTCGAAGTGCCTGTGCAGATGGATAGTTTCGAATCGAAGGAGCCAGTTTTAAAAAGAGAGGCTCCACTTTCTCCGGATCGGTTTCAATGCCGGCAAATTCAGTTAAGGCATAAAGTGCCACCGGGGAATTCGGGTTGTTCGCGGCAAATTTTCCGTACACTTGCTCGCGGTGTTCATTCGCAACTGCCGTGATCTCCGCCTCGATCCGGGTTATTCCGGCAGTATCCCGTCTTCCCCTTGCTTTGCTGAATTGCTCATACAGGGTATCCAGCCTATACCTGTACGGGGCTGCCGCTTTTTCCAATTCCATGTAATCAAGCTGTGCCAGGGATCCATAGACCCTCAGATTCGTGATGGTATCGGCATGTAAAATCCGAATGGTGCCCGGTTCCAAAAACAGACCGATTACCTGCGATGAACCAGATAAACTGGCCAGGGTGGGCTCCTTCAGTTTCCCGGAAAAAAAATAATTACCATTGGTTACCTCAGAGCTGTCTTTGATCCATTTGTCGCCCAACGCATACTGCAGGTACAGCTTTTTGGGTATATTTTGAATTCGGGAGAAACTCCCCTGGAGATTGAAAGATTGATCCTGGGCCCACAATGCGGAACAGCAAAACACGAGTCCCAGTACTATTTTAAAGCGCTTCATCATGGATTCTTTCATCCAATTTACGGCCAGATCGGAAAAGCTGCAACCTTTTATGCTTTGAATTCGTATTTTCGCGAATTAGCGTCTTATTCAACCAGTTATGAGCGATAGACGACCGAAAGACACGATTGAAAAAAGATTAAAACAATCCATCAATGAACGAAACCATCATACTATTGATTGTTGCCATACTTGCACTTGTAGTGGGCATAGTGGCAGGAAAATTTATTTTTAAAGCAAATACTCAGCAAAAAATCCTCGATGCAGAAAACCAGGCCCAGAAACTTGTAAAAGATGCACAATTACAGGCTGAGACCCTGAAAAAGGAAAAAATACTGGAGGCCAAGGAAAAATTCGTTCAGCTAAAAGCAGAACACGACAAAGAAGTATTGGATCGGAATCGC
>JAGKTB010000291.1:0-5261 GCA_018993145.1 Flavihumibacter sp. | reverse complement strand
TTTGGAACAAAAAAGGTATCAACCGTAGGTGATTTTATCTTCGAGCACTTCATTCAATGTTGCTTCGTCCAAATGGGCATATTCTTTTTTCCGGAACTGCTCTCTTTTCTGATCAAAAACATCCGACATCCTCTTCAGAAAGAGCATTCCGAAAATGAACTCCTTATATTCAGAAGCATCCATTTTACCCCGCAGAATATCTGCGGCCTTCATCAAAAATGACTCTAACTTGGATAGCTTGATTTTATCGCTTTTCATGGTACTATTTCTTCTTCCGTTTTACTTTGTTTAGTAATTCATCATGTGCTACTTCCATTGCCTTTATTGCTACAGCTTCGTCCTTGGCAACATCGTATAGCTTATCGGCCAACCAAAGGGTGAGTAGTTCATCCTCTGCAATACCAAGCAGTACGGATAGCTTTTTGAGGTGCTGGCGGCTTACCGGCTTTTCATTGCTCTCCATTTTGCTGATGTAGGCAGTATCTACCTCCAATTCAGCAGCCACCTGGCGTTGTACCAGCCCTTTGGCTTCCCGCAACTCTCTCAGTTTTTCGCCTAGCATATTTACCGTGTTTAGTCTTGTCCTTAAAAGGTCAAATCTAGCAAAAGAAAACCATAGGTAAGCAACAGTAAAGAAAAAGATTACCCTAGCTTGCCAACCATGCCATACATGAAATAAAATGCCCCATACAAGATAGGGCTTCCTCATACCTGCGAAGATGTGCTTGACAAGGCGACCGATATTCGGGGCTTTTCCACATCTACAAATTCATCATTGATTTTTCGGCTGTAGATAACCGGTTCATATTGGGAGGTAACAGTAAAAAAGGAGTTGAATTAAAAGAAAAAATGAGAGAATTCGAAAATATTTTGTTGGGTGAAAGCGAAGTTAACAATATGGCTATTCGCGATATTGACCGTTATGAAAATTCAATGCTTCGTAATATTTATAAGTATTGTATCGAAGGTGATTTTAAGGAGCTGTTTTTATGTGTGGTGTTGCCCACAGAAAATCAATAATCAATAAAATAGAAAATAATAAGAAGATAAATGGCACACAAATAAATTGGAATGTTTGGGGTGATTTTTGAAATTGATTATTAAAATAAATCAAAGAGAAATCTATTTGTTCATCTTTTCAAGTATTTCTTTCATCAAATTTACTTTCTCCTTTTCGCTAGCTACTAATCGTTCAAACAATTCAACTATTTTATCCACAGGGTTAAATGTGGGGTAGTAGCTAAACAGCGAATTGCCAGTTGCGTTATCATTGTTATTTACAATATTCGCAACGATACTGATTACCGCCTCCTCATCAAAATTCTTAATCGCATCCACCGGAATTTTTAACGCCCTTGCTACATCATCCAGAATCCCATCCTCAATTTCTTCTTTCGCTTCCAGTCGGGAGATCTTTAATTGGGTCCATTCTTCCCCCAGTAAGGATGCCAGCAGATCCTGCTTCATACCCAACATCTGCCGAAAACGCGCAACATTTTTTCCGTGATGAATTTTCTTTTCCATAAGGACAAATATAAGGTTTTAAACCGCTGATTAAAATATGCGGGAGCCCGACTAATTTAATCATTTCTGGATTATTTTATGCAATCCGGTAGGTGTTACTTTATCCTTTCATCAAGCACCTTATTCCATGGAAAATACGACGCAGCTGCACAATTTTCCCCCTTTCAATCAAGCCGAATGGATCCGGCTTATCTTCCTGCTCAGCGATACCCAACAATGGATGAATCAGATGATCCTGAACGCCTTCTTCCAGGTGCCCCTGAAGGATCGGAAAAAACTGTTCCGGAAATCCTATTACATTACAGTTGCCGCCCTCGCACATATTTTGGAACGGCATTACTATACCATTCCCCGCCATCCGGCTGCCAGTAAATTCACAGTGCCGCTTATCGAACTGCTTTCTTATCTCCGCGATGCCTCCACCGAGCCAGCTTCTCCCATTCCGGGTACTTTGCATTTCAAACGTACCCTCACACTGGATAAAACCATCGGCATCGATATCGATCATGTACCCACCTGCCTGCTCACCATCCTTACGGATGCCGGAGGTCGGATCATCACTGCCTTTCCCGGTTCCTATAAATCGATTCCTAACCTCTAACTACCTTCTTATGAAACACGAGTACCTGGAAACATCGGTTTGGTTTAAGGATAAGATTACCGATCCCTATCAAATCATAGCCGCCTTCTTTGATGCCGCGGATATCGCTCATCATCGAAAAATCATTAAAAACATCCTCCAGGTGGCCTGCTCCGATTGGTGCTGGGAGAAGCAGGAGCCGGGTCAGCTGCTTTATGAATTCAGTTTGCTGGAATCGGTAATCAATGCAGCCTGGTTGTTGGACCAGGAGAAGAAAAAAGATCCGCTCCTTATCAATCCGGAGGATGTGTTTAATCCCAATCTCTTTGTAGGATGGCATGGTAAGCTGACCAAATGGGATTTCTTACCCCGGTCGCTCAGCTATAAAGAGTTTGCCAATCCCTACAGGGTGTTCAAACGCTTTTTTCGATTCCAGGATATCAGCAACTGGAAAGAACAACTGCAGTTGCTGATGGACTATTCCCTGCGCTCTATGAACCTGCTGGAATTAGAAGATATCAGGCCGCTATCCCTCTATTTCCAGCTCACCAAACTGGTGGAAGCCGCGCACCTGATTGATGTTCGGGAAGTAAACCATGTCGGCGGGCATGTTAAAAACAGGATTAGTAAAAGACGTTTATGAAATCTTCGCGTGATGATAGATTAGCCCACCAGCAGGCGATACTGGAGTTTCTGGATGCGTATGGGCTGGCCTATACTGAGGAGCACTTGTGGCAGATGTTTCGGTTAACGCTGAGCAGTGAAGAAGGGAATGACTGGAATGAAATAGATAGGGCGAACTGGTGTACTTTTTATGAGTTACTCCGGGGGCTGGTGAGAGCGAATTATGCGTTGGTGAAGGGGAGGGGTGGGTGAAAACACGGTTTTGCTTGTAAGTAGTGTTAATGCACTATGGGGTATGTTTCATTTGTGCTAAATTTGGTAAATGGAGAAGACTGGTTATATAGAGATAAGGATTACAGGCTCAATGGGGAATCTTGAGCTTTCACCGGATAACTACGATATTCGGGAGATAATTGCTATTCTGGAAAATGCTGAAAACCTGTTATTTCCTAACGAAAAAAGAGAAAGACCACCTATAAGCTACCAAATTGAGCAAGGTTCCGTCCGGCACATCTTTAAAACATCTATTCAGTATATAATCGGTTTCAATGCCGTTATAGGACAGGTTGATCAAACCAAAAATATTGACTTCCTGGATTTGCCCACCTCCAAAGCATTTGAAAATATACAGGAAATAGCAGCAAAAAAGGATTATTCGTTTCGCATTTTCACATCAGTTGAGCATACCAACGAAGTTAAAATCGACAGAACGACCCATTTTTATCGTACTGAAAATAGTTGGGCAGACGCGGAATTTTATTTCTATGGGAAAGTTACCAATGCCGGCGGAAAGGATAAAGCTACTATTCACATCAACACAGATGAATGGGGAACCCTCAGGATTGAAACCCCGATATCATTCCTCGAAAAATACGAAGACAACCTGCTTCATGAAATAGTTGGTATACGAGCCATTGGAAAGCAGCATGCCAAAACAGGTGAAATTGACAAAACCTCGTTGAAATTCCTGGAGCTGGTAGATTATGAGCAAACCTATCACGAAAGATATTTGAAATCTTTGCGAGATAAAGCGAAAAATTCCTGGCTAAGTAAAATAGATGCAGATAACTGGCTTAGAGATATAAGAGGAGGTTGACGGTTATTTTAAGTACTTTATTCAGCATAAAATTGACATGATTATTTCTACGATATCGATTGCTGAGTATTGTGTAGGTGGGGAACAGGATCAATTACCACTAAAGAATCTTCAAATACTTCCTTTCAATAATGACCATGCAAAACGAACTGGCGAATTTGCAAAATTAGTTTTCCAGCAAAAAGGTAGATTAAATCTGCGGGAGCGAAAAATAATTCCGAATGATACAAAGTTATTTGCGCAAGCTGACGTTGAAAATTCAGTGGAATTTTATTTATCCTCCGATTCTGATAGCTTAAAAATATATAATCTGCTAAAGCAACTGGATAAGCCAAAATTTCAATTTATTGACCTGAACATCCCTTTTTCGCAAACATTTGGGGTTTTGGAACTTTGATTATTCATATTATTTTCTAATTATGAAAACTAAAGGAACAAAACCGAAAGAATTGGTAAAAGTGCCTGAATCTGGTCTTTTGTCTTTAGTGACAGCAAAACTTAATGACAGAGTTTTATTTCCCTAAAAGTTTGAAGATGCAAAAAAGTTTTTACAAAATCTAAAAAAAGCAATTTCATAAAAACGCTACCAATAAATTTGAAGGTGTCATTTTTGACACCTTTTTTATTTGTGTCGAGAGCCCGATTAATTTAATCACCCCCCCCAGATTATTTTATTCACCAGGGTGTTGGTAATTTAGGTTAGTCTTATTCACCTTGTACTATGAAGAATTCCAACCCATTCTTAAACCAGCAATTTCTGGCCCAGGCTTTCTGCAAGGGTAATGAACAAGCGCTTGCCATTCTTTACGAGGAATTTCATCCGGTGCTGAGCTATTATGCCTATAATATTCTGAACAATCGTTCTATAGCTGAAGAAATTGCCTGCGGTGCTTTTATTAAATCCTGGAAAATGAATTGGAAGCTGGATACCTATGGGGCGATCCGGGCCTATCTGTTAAAATTGTACAGCGAGATAGCATCGCCTATTTGCAGAAGGAGCGAAAGCGCTGCATTATGCATCGTGCAGCTCAGAAACCTGCTGTTACTAACGAAACGGCTTTTGAAAAATTGGTGCGTACGGAGTTGTATCACCTGCTATACAATGCGCTTAAAGCATTGTCACCAGGTAATCAAAAAGTGATCTCCATGTATTTCCTGGAAGATAAAAACACCAATGAAATTGCCCGGGAACTAAACCTGCACCCCAGTACCGTAAAAACGCAAAAATCACGCTGATTGGAAGCGCTGCGGAAATTGCTTCAGCCTATTGAATGAAGCTTCCCTGAATGATCTAAATATTGAATAGAAGAATTCAACTTTTTACAAGGGCTAGGATTCATTAGTTTTGAAACCAATGTTATCCAAGTTTATCATCTTTATTTTCCTGATACTGTTTCAATATGGGAAAGCATTTTCCCAGAAGCATTACGGTTCCTA
>JAGKTB010000290.1:0-4183 GCA_018993145.1 Flavihumibacter sp. | reverse complement strand
CCTTGAAAGCTTCCTTTTCCTCCTGCCGTAAACCCACTGTTGATAGTGAAGCTTGCTTCTGCTCCACCAAAAGATATCGACTGTTCAGACGGACCAACATTCACCTCTCCGATACCTGTCTGAACTTTTGTATCTAGTACATTGGTTGTAACACCAATCCCTACCTCTGCTTTGATGCCGGCATCTTTTAATCCGGTTCGATCAAATTCCAGGAAGCCAGTTGCCTGTACGGAAGCTTCCAGCTGTAAGGGACCACTTCCGATTTTTTTACTGTCTCCTGCAGTAATTTCAATTGTGCAGCGTTGAAATTCATCCCAGAAATTCCGGTTCTCTTCGCGATCTGCTGACCTGGTTTCCCAATCCAGTTTGATACCCTTTACATCTATTTTTGCAATTGTTCGACCACAAATTGTTTCAATGGAACCAAAACCAAAATCAGATACACTCCTGTTGGTACAGTTGATGTCATCATAGTCGGCCAGTCCATGTTTTATGAACTCCTTTTCTTCCTTTTTGAAACAAAGTTGTTCAGGTGAGCGAAAAATGAGCATATCCTTCGGCAACATGATGTAGGACAACCATTCAATTTTGGCTTGATTAACCGATAACTCAAATTGTTCCGGAAACTCACTGTAAAATTTATAATTCACGAGTTCGGAAATGCGCTTTTTTGCGCGATCCCGTTGCCGCAAACAAAAAGCTTCCACCCGACTATTAACATCGCGAAGCAGTTTATCATTGGCTGCATCAATTGCTGCACAATACCCCTCGTTGATGCCTTCTCCTTCCCTGCCAGGTTTGATTTTTTCATAAATCTTCCGGAGCTCTTCTGCATGTGCTGCCTTCACCTGGTTCAAGGTATCCTGGAATGCCAACAGGGCCAGTCCCAACGGATCTCTGGCTTCTCTCTCCAACAGCTCTTCCACATAGGGACGAAGTTTGATGACAGCCTTGGGTACTACTGCAGCTATCATTTCTTGTTGCATTCTCCGCTCCCATCCCTGCCGGGCAGCTTCTGCCAGTACCTCCTGCTTTTGTGATAGTTGATTCACCAGAATATACCAATCCTCCCGGAATCGATTCCATACAGGTTCCATTTCCGCACTTTCAGCAACAGTTTTTGGAATGCCGGGCCAGGAAAATTTGGAGAGTCCCAATTGATCGGTAGCATTAGCTGGTTTCCAATTGATATCTTCAGCTTTCAACTCATAATCCAGGTCGTTCAGTTTATCCTGTTTTTCCTGTGAATACATGCGACTGATTGCCTGTTTCGCAGCTTTCACAGCGGCTGCAGTATTGCCTTTGCTTTCTTCAATGGCAGCTTTAATCTGGTTGGCCTGTGGATGCCAGGCACATAAGCGGATCGTACTGTCGATGTATTTACTTGCATTCAACAGATCTCCCAATCCGAACCAGGCATGTGCCAGGTTATTTAAAATGGTACTATTACGGGGATATTGTTTGTTGAGCAATTGGAGAATGGGGATAGCCAGGTGTTCTCCTCCGTTCATATTCAATAAGGCTGCAAGATTGTTCAGCTTATTGCCATCCGCAGGATCTTCCTTGCAGGCTTCTGTCATCACAAACAGAGCCGCCTTACTATTCCCAAAAGCCAGATAACCTGCGGCAGCAATTGCAGTAATGGACTTACCCGGATTTTCTTTTCTTAGTTCCTGCAGTTGTTGCCGGGTTTTTTCCTGCCATTCCGCGGGTAGTTTAGTACGCAGTTGCTGCTGTAGTTGTTGGATATAGGAACTTATGGTTGCAGAGGTAAGCACCGCTTTGGGAATGGCGGCAATACGAGTTGCATCTTTTTTAGGAACAGCGGTTTGGCTTGTTGCCTTTTGCTCATTAGCCATTGCAAATGCCGCCATTTTTTGCATGTCCTGCAGATTAGGCATACCTGACATGCCTTCCTGCATGGCATTCATCATTTCTGCCATTTCTTCCTTGGTAGGAGGTTTTTCTTTTTTGACCGGTTTCTTTTGTGCGAGCGCAGTACCAGCAAGACTGCAACACGCCACGATCAGTATAAGGATTCGTTTCATAATTACTATTTATATGGATGAATTACTGAAGGATACCACCTAGAATATTGGTCACATTGGCTACCTGTTTAATCATCCGGGTTAAGAGTTTTACGTTGGTAGCAGCCAGGTACACATCGGCTCGTACAAAGACAGTTTGAGATTCATCCATTCCAATTTTTACCAGATCAAAATGATGATTTTGCTGCAACAAAAATGGATAGGCAGTACTGTCTAATTTCCCGGAAAGTGCGTCCGAAAGATTCGTATAAATCAGCAGCAGGTCACTGGCTTTTTGTACAACCAGGTCAAATTCTTTCACATGCTCCCCCGTATAGGGAATCACGGCCAAACTATCGTGTACCATCTTGTAGGGCAATCCTGACCCGGCTACTAATTTCTCCAGCCGAAAGGGTTCAGGTTTAATTGGGGACTTAGCTTTGGGTTGGGCAGTTACCAGCATCGGCAACCCTATCACCATAACCAAATAAAGAATCATTTTCATGTTGATGGTTTTATTAAAATGTATTCCAGCTAGCACCAGCCTTAAAGTCGTATCCGGTTTTACCGGCTATAGTTACCACACCGGATTTTCGGTTCCATTCATAATGGGTAGTACCAATCCGATCTGCCCGAAGGGTAACTTCAGTTGTGCCATTCGTATCTCTTGTATTCAGTATTGTTACTCCCTCTAGCCTAACCGTAGAACGAAGCAGCATCTTTTCTGAACCCTGGGTCATTAAACTGAAAACTGCCCACGAAAAACCTCCCTTTTCACCAGCAGCAGCCGACAAAATGGAACTGGCACCACCAGATGGCATGCTAAACCGTAGTTCCGGATTACCACTGCTGACACCGGAAAATTGCAGCACCTCAATCTGGCGCTCATAACCACGGGCAACACTGGTACCTTTTACCAACTTACCATTGGCATCCATGAGTTGAAGAAAAACCGGTTCCTTTACAGGAGCCATTGCTACCAGCAGCCCGGTTACCAGGAAGAGCAGGCAGAACTTGAAGATTCGTTTCATGTTGAGGGGATTTAATGCTGTAAACCTAGCGCTCTCCCTACCCTTCCGGTATCCTGTAAAAACAGGATTTTTGAACTATCTTGAAAAAAATCATGGAAAAAAGGGAGCTGGTAGCTGTGATTGATTTTATTCTTTTGTACTGCATTTATCAAATTGGCATTCATGAAAGGAGTATTGCTATCGGTTTCGATTCTATTGTCCATTTCCGTTGCCGCACAGGAACTCCTGAACAGGGATAGCCTCTTGCGATTACTGCCCCAAAGCCGGGATTCGGCCAGGGTAGAACTCCTGATTCAAATCGGACAACAATATGAAGGAAGTGAGCCGGAACTATCCAAACAGTATTACCGGCAGGCGCGCGAGCTGAGCAAAAAAATCGGATACCGCCTGGGAGAAATAAAATTTGTCACCAACTATACTTTCCTGCTGAACATGCAGGGATATTATGACTCTTCCCTGCAATTCAACCTGGAGGGAGAACGCATAGCCAATGAAATCCGGCACGAAGAATACATGGCCAAAACAGCCTTCAATACCGGTAATTCCTACCGCTTGCTGGAAGAATATGAAAAGGCCCTCGCCAAATACCTGGATACCTATCCCCTGTTGGAGCGCCTCGACAATCCCTTTATGATGGCACAGGCGCTGGACATTATACAGGGACTCTATACCGAACTGAAGCAATACCGCCGTTCCATCAACTATGGAAAGCAGGCCGTTGAATTGCTTCGGAAAGAAGGCCATCCCATATTGCTGGCAATTGCCGTTAACAACCTGGGGATGAACTACACGAAACTTAGGCTCTACGATTCCGCACTCATCTGTTACCAGGAATCCTTACAACTCTCCCTCGAATCGGAAAACAAACACCTGGAATCGGCAGCTTACCTGAATATCGGTGATGTATACCTGAAATCATTGCAATACGACAAGATTGAATCTTACATGAGGAAGGCATTGCTGCTTTCAAAAGAACTGGGATCTTTTTCTTCACAGGCAATTGCTTATCGTGGTATATCCTATAGCCATTTTTATCGCCGGCAATATGAATCTGCAAGAAAATTTGCCGACTCTTCTCTAGCCCTTGCCTTGCAACATCAATTAAAACCGGAACTGCAAAAGACT
>JAGKTB010000289.1:0-4345 GCA_018993145.1 Flavihumibacter sp. | reverse complement strand
ATAAGACCAGTGGTCAGCCTGGTACCAGCCGTTATATCACTACCAAGAACAAGAAGAACACTCCTGAGCGTCTGGAGTTGAAGAAGTACAATCCCATTCTGAAGAAAGTGACTGTACACAAAGAAATCAAATAAGACGCGTAAACCTGATTTACAAATTTTCTAATTTATTATACCATGGCAAAAGCAGCAAAAACCGCGATCAAGACCAAAGACCAGAAGGCAGCAGCTGAAGCTAAGAACTGGACCAAAGTGATCAAGGCTGTTCGTAGTCCCAAGACCGGTGCCTATACGTTCAAAGAGGCAATCGTTCACAAGGACAAAATCAAAGAATTCCTGGGCGAAAAATAATTCCGGGTACTTAATTACCTGATGAGCTGTTCTGATATTCGGAACAGCTTTTTCTGTTTTATC
This sequence comes from Flavihumibacter sp., assembly GCA_018993145.1. Lineage (GTDB taxonomy): Bacteria > Bacteroidota > Bacteroidia > Chitinophagales > Chitinophagaceae > Flavihumibacter. Next base: position 3,932 of record JAGKTB010000289.1, on the reverse strand, counting down.
CAATTCCGGTTCAGAAGGGAATCCTGAAAAACCAGCTGGGAATCTTATCTTTGGCATCCCATTCAGGGAAGAAATTTGCCAATTTTTACAACTACCATTTTACAATACCGCATATGGGTTTTTTTGATAAATTATTCGGAAAGAAAGAAAAGGAGTCGTTGGACCAGGGGCTGCAGAAAACCAAGGAAAGTTTTTTAAGCAAGATCACCAAAGCGGTAGCTGGAAAAAGTTCAGTGGATGACGAAGTGCTGGATAGCCTGGAAGAAGCACTGGTTACAGCTGATGTGGGAATAGAAACCACCGTTCAGATTATTGAGCGAATCGAAAAAAGAGTTTCCCGCGATAAATACCTCAATACCTCAGAACTCAACAATATTCTACAGGATGAAATCCGTGGCGTATTAGTGGACGCACCGGAAAGTAATACCTACTCCTTCCAATCGGACCTTCCCAACAAACCTTATGTAATTCTGGTCGTTGGCGTGAATGGAGTAGGTAAAACCACTACTATTGGAAAGCTGGCTTATAATTTCAAGAAAGCAGGAAAATCGGTATTACTGGGTGCTGCTGATACCTTCCGTGCTGCTGCGGTTGACCAGTTAACAATCTGGAGTGATAGGGTAGGAGTTCCAATTGTAAAACAGGATATGGGGTCTGATCCGGCTGCCGTTGCATTTGATACAGTTCAAAGTGGTGTTGCACGCGGTACGGATGTTATTATTATTGATACAGCGGGTCGCCTTCATAACAAGGCTCACCTGATGGATGAGCTGGGTAAAATCCGGCGGGTAATCCAGAAAGTAATCCCAAATGCTCCTCATGAAGTGCTGCTTGTTTTAGATGGTTCAACCGGACAAAACGCCCTTGAACAGGCAAAGCATTTTACAGCCACTACAGAAGTTAGTGCACTTGCCATTACCAAACTGGATGGAACAGCAAAAGGAGGTGTAGTGCTGGCCATTGCCAACCAGTTCAAAATACCCGTGAAGTTTATTGGAGTAGGTGAAAAAATGGAAGACCTCCTGGTTTTCGATAAGCACGAATTTGTGGATAGCCTCTTCAGCCTTAATTCCTGAGGTCTTCCTGTTAGTTTAGAAGGTAAATCTCACAGCCGCTCCGCCCCAGACATCCATATGCGGACTTCCAACCAGTTCAAAATAAGGCTGGATATCCAGGCTGATGTTGATGGGAGCACCTTTGAATTTATAATCCAGGCCTAACACACCATCTACTCCGAGAGAAAAATCGCCTTCTTCGTAATAATAGTAACGATCTCCCCGACGCTTGTAATAGCCCCAGCGGTCATTGTATACCCCGGTATGGAAACCCGGACCTGCATACCCTTTTAAACCTGGTGCGCCATTTATATCGCCGTGAAATTCATAAAGCCCGGTGAAACGAAACTTGTTGTATCTCGGTGATAGTCAATTCCCTCCAGCGCCCTGTTGTTTTTGACAAAATGTTTCACAGTAATACCTGCTGGCCAGAACTTAACTCCCAGTGCCGTGCGATACGTACTTCCCAATGATTGTGCCTGTGTTTGCCCTGCAATAGCTAGCCCTGCTACTATGCAGGCTGTAGTTATCCATGTTTTCATACAAACGGTTTTGCCGCTAAAACAAAAAATTATGCCAAACTGTTTTGCAGCAAGGGAACCGCCCCTTTCCCCAGCGAGGGGAAAAGCGTAACTTCGCGCCTTATTAAAATAGTACATGAAAGCCAGAACGCTGAAGAAGGACAAAGTGAATATCATTACCCTGGGTTGTAGTAAAAACATGGTGGACAGTGAGGTGCTCAGCGGTCAGTTGCTTGCCAATGATATCCAGGTAGTGCATGAAAATGCAAAACTGGATCATAACATTGTAGTGGTCAATACCTGTGGTTTCATTGATAAGGCCAAGGAAGAATCCATCAATACCATACTCGACCAGGTTGCCCTTAAACAGAAAGGCAAACTGGATAAAGTGTATGTTACCGGCTGTCTTAGTCAGCGGTATCGGGACGATCTGGAAATAGAAATCCCTGAAGTGGATGCCTGGTTCGGCACCATGGAACTGCCACTGATTTTAAAAGAGCTGGAAGCAGATTATAAGGCTGAGTTGCTTGGAGAGCGCATGCTGGCTACACCAAAACACTATGCCTATCTGAAAATTTCGGAAGGCTGCAATCGCACCTGCTCTTTTTGCGCCATTCCACTGATGCGGGGTGGTCACGTTAGCCGGCCGATTGAAGAGCTTGTTAGAGAAGCGGAATCCCTGGTTAAAAAAGGCGTGAAGGAAATCATGCTGATTGCGCAGGAACTGACCTATTACGGACTTGATCTCTATAAAAAAAGACAACTGCCGGAGCTGCTGCATCAATTGGCTGCCGTGCCTGGCATCGAATGGATCCGCCTGCATTATGCTTACCCATCCAAGTTCCCAATGGAAATCCTGGATGCTATCAAAGCCCATCCCAATATCTGTAATTACCTGGATATGCCTCTTCAGCACGCTTCAAACAATATGTTAAAAGCCATGAAGCGGCAGATTACAAGAGAGGAGATGGAGACACTCATTGCTGCTATACGTGAACAGGTGCCGGGAATCTGTATCCGGACCACCCTGATCACCGGATTCCCGGGAGAAACCAGGGAGGATGTGGAAGAACTGAAAGATTTTTTAAAGCGGATGCGGTTCGACAGAGTGGGTATCTTTACCTATTCACACGAAGAAAATACTACGGCTCACGACCTGGAAGATAATATCCCGGCGGAAGAGAAAGAGGCGCGTGCGCAGGAAATTATGGAAGTACAGCAGGAAATCAGCCTGGAAAAAAACCAGGAAAAACTGGGTCAGATTTTTAAGGTAATAGTTGATAAAAAAGAGGCAGGTCGTTATCTTGGAAGAACGGAATTTGATAGTGTGGAAGTGGATAACGAAGTGGTGATTAATACCAGTGAAAAACTGGTACCCGGACAATTCGTTCAGGTTAAAATTACAAAAGCCTATGATTATGACCTTGAAGGCGAACTGATTAATATACTCTAGCATAACCAAACGCACATGAAAAAAATTGCTGTTGCATCCGTACTTACGATTAGTGTAATAATGTTCTCGGCCTTTGTACAGAATCCTAAAGAGGCCAGTATAAAACGTGGTAAAGAAGTTTATGACAACAATTGTATGAGTTGTCACCAGGAAAACGGGGAAGGTATTGAAGGAAGTTTTCCTCCACTTGCCAAATCTGATTATTTCCAGAAGGATCCAAAAAAGATTATTACAGTTATTCTGAAAGGCCTTAATGAAGAAATAAAGGTGAATGGCAAAACCTATAACATGATGATGCCCGAGCAATCTTATCTTTCAGACGAGGAGATTGCCGATGTAACCAACTATGTTGCCAATAGCTGGGGTAATAAATCCAAAGCGATTTTTACTCCCGCCCAGGTAAAGGCGGCGCGCAAATAAATCAATCTGCCGTTGCTTATGCTTCCGGCAGATTGGAAAGCGAAAAAGGAAGTTTTCGAATACGCTTTCCCGTTAAGTCATAAATCGCATTACACAAAGCAGGTGCCAGCGGAGGCAGACTTGGTTCTCCAACGCCACCTGCTTTTTCGTCGTTCTCCATGATGATCACTTCAATTTCAGGCGTATCCTGTATTCTTGATAAGCGATATTGATGGAAATTGGTTTCTACTGCCTTGCCATCCCCGAAATTAGTGGCGTGAATGGTTGCTGCACCCAGGGCCATGATTACACTCCCTTCCACCTGCTGTTCAATAATGGTTGGGTTTACATACCAGCCGCAGTCAATTACAACAGTTACTTTATCCACTTTTACACCATTCTCTCCGTTTTTGGATACCTGTACTACTTCTCCAATGATGGAACCAAAACACTCGGCAAATGCAACACCATATCCCTTTGCCCGTTTGTCCCAGTTCGTTACCT
>JAGKTB010000288.1:0-4040 GCA_018993145.1 Flavihumibacter sp. | reverse complement strand
GCAAAAAGTCGGGTGAAGTATTACTTTTACGCATCTTAAACAAGCGTAAAAATTCGTAGTAAATACTTCAGGCTTTTACGGATGTGAATGCTAAAGTTTACCATTAAACCCCTGTTACCTCATGAATCGTTTCTTGTTACCCGTCTGCACTAAATTTAATTGGATGTTCCTGGTAGTGGCTACCCTTTTTCTTGGCTCCTGTGCCAGTGTAGAAAAAGCCCGCTACTTCAATGAGTCAGTGCCTGCCCAGTATCCCCTGGTGGATGCCAACCTGGATCCCATCATCCAGAAGGCAGATATTCTTGGTATAACTATCAGTTCACTGAACCCGGATGCGAACATGCCTTTTAATTCACTGAACGTAACTCCTGCTGGTTATTTTGGAAACACCAATAACACACTTGCACCGGTAGGTTACCTGGTTGACCCGGAAGGGGTAATTACTTTTCCTATGCTGGGAAGATTGCAGGCGGCAGGATTAACCAAAGCCCAATTCACGGATTCTCTCACACTGGCATTGAAAAGCCGGAAATTACTGGTAGATCCGATTGTGAATGTTCGCATACTGAACTTTAAAGTAACTGTGTTAGGAGAAGTAGGTAAACCAACAGTAGTATCTGTTGCCAATGAGCGCATCAGTTTACTGGAAGCGATTGGTATGGCCGGTGATCTCACTCTAACTGCAAAAAGAGATAATGTACTGTTGATCAGAGAAGAAGGAAATAAAAAAATTACGAGGAGAATCAACCTAAATGATGAGTCTTTGTTCAGGTCACCCTATTATTTTCTGAAGAACAATGATATCATTTACGTAGCGGCAAACAAAGCCAAAGTGCAAAGTACCAGCCGGTTTACTACCCTCTTGCCTGCTCTCTTAAGTGGCTTTACGTTACTTGTCATCATCTTTGACCGCGTGGCCAGATAGTTCTATTTCTAACTCTGAAACAGTTTCCCATGCCTCCAATTCAACAAAAAACTTTCCAGGCGAAAGAAGACGATCTTTTTAAGCAATTGCTTCAAAAATATTTACCATTCTGGCCATTGTACCTGTTACTGGTAATCCTGTTCCTCGCAGCTGCTTATATCTATGGAAAAATAACCATTCCGGTTTATGAAGCATATTCATCTGTAGTTATCAAGGCTGAATCCTAAGGTTTGAATGAATCCGAAATGTTGCAGGACCTCAACCTTTTCCGTGGTAAAAAGCTGGTTGAAAATGAAATTGAGATACTGCGCTCTCATTCCTTTATTTCGGATGTGGTAAACAACCTTGGTTTATACGCAGATGTTATGGAAGAGAAGAAAGTGCAGAAGGCGCCGGCTTACCTGACTTCTCCCATAAAGTTGCGATTCAAGGATCCATCAAGAATCAAAAAGGTAGAAAAGATTCCTTTTACGTTTAACCGCGATGCCAGATCTGTAACCATTGGCAAGGATAATTTCCCGATTAACCAATGGGTTACTACCAAGTGGGGAGAGATCAGTTTTATTCCGAATTATAAATACAACGGAGATACGGTAACACGCAATCTCTATTTTCTATTATATCCTAGCCAGGCAGTACAGGCATCGCTGATGAACCGGATCAAAGTAGTACCTGCCAGTAAACTGGCTACGGTTATCAATATTTCGATTAAGGACCAGGTTCCTGATCGGGCAGAAGACATTTTGAATGAACTGGTAAAAGTTTATACCGAAGCTGAAATTGAGGATAAAAACCAGCGCGCGGCCAGTACGGTTGCCATGGTGGAGAATCGCATCCGTTCAGTAGCAGGCCAGCTGGATTCGGTTGAAAATGAAATTCAGCGTTACCGTACCAATACGGGCGTTATAGACATTAGTACACAGGGAAGACAATACCTCGAAAATGTGGGCCAGTATGATCAGCAACTGGAACAAATCAAAAACCAGATCGCTGTTTTGAATGAAGTGGAAAAATTCATTGTGCAGAAAGAGTCAACAAGCTCAGGTATTATACCATCTGCAGTAGGCGTGAATGACCCTGCATTGAACCAGATGCTGGATAAACTGAATAACACCCAGTTACAATTTGAAAAACTAAAACGCACAACAGGCGAGAATAGTCCGATCCTGGTTAACCTGAAAGAGGAAATCGAAACACTGAAGCCGGGTATTCTTGAAAATATCCGCAACCAGAAGATCAACCTGAATATTACGAGGAACAGTATTGCGAGTACGGGTAACCGTTACTCTGCCATGCTGAGTACGATTCCTCAAAAGGAAAAGCAACTGATTGAGATCAGTCGCCAGCAGGCCATTAAAAACCAGCTCTATGCTTTCCTGCTGGAGAAAAGAGAAGAAGCGGCCTTATCCTTCACATCAACAAACAAAGGCGATACCCGCATTATTGATAAAGCGTATTCATCTGTTCAGCCGGTTAGTCCGAATAAGTTCCTGCTGTACCTGGCTGCACTGGTAGTTGCATTAGGGGCAGGTATATTGTGGGTAAGTCTGAAAGAGGGGCTGAATAAAAAGATCCTGTTCCGTTCTGAATTGGAAAAGCTTTCTCCTATTCCGGTGGAAGGGGAAATCCTCTACGATAGTTCCAAAGATCCATTTATTGTAAGAAATGAAGTTGGTTCCAGGATCACCGGGCAATTGAAAAGCCTGAGGAATAAATTGTTTTTTGGCGCCAATAACAAGCAGGTTAAAAAGGTAATTATTACTTCTGCTTCAAGGGGAGAAGGGAAAGCTTATATAGGTTCCAACCTGGCTATCAGCCTGGCGATGACCAATGCCAAGGTGGTATTGGTTGACCTCGATTTTTATTCTCACGAAATCAGTTCGCTGTATGGATTGGATAGCGCAAAAGGTATGGTTGAATACCTGCGCGGAGGCGCCTCTTTGGGTGCTTTGCTGCATACAGATAAAACCACATCCGGACTCAGTATTTTACCAGTTGGAGCAACCAATGATGGTACTGCTGAATGGCTCATGAGTGGCAAATTGGAAGGGCTCATCAAAGAATTGGATGCCAGTTTTGATTATATCGTAATTGTTGGTCCGGCTTTTAGTGATGATGTAAATATTCAGGCACTTTCACATATTGCTGACGCCAGTTTATTCGTTATCAGACAAGGAGTTACATCCAAAGCAGACCTTACCATGCTCTTGTATAACGGGCATTTGGAGGCACTTAAAAACCCTGGTTATGTATTTAACGCTGTTAAAGGTCGTGGCTGGGGTATTAGAATGTTTGGGAACGGATATGGGTATGGCAACAATCCGGGTAAATAATCCGGCGCAGTATTCTTCCGCATTTCCAGACAGATAAAAAAAATTAACGGATCGATCGTACCCGGTCTCAACCGCATGGATGGGACTGAGGAGGCGAAGCTTTGGCCGGAACCCAAGAAATATGAGAGCGAGAAACTTAAGCAGTAAATTCCTTCCTGCCTTTTTAAAGTCGGATAATGCCCGGACCAGCCTTGCAATCAAAAATATTGTAGGGTCGCTCTTCGTGAAAGGAGGAAGTGTACTGATCAGCCTGGTGATCGTTCCATTGACCATCAGTTATGTGAACGCCACCCAGTATGGAATTTGGCTGGCATTAAGTTCCATCATTGCCTGGTTCAGTTTTTTTGATGTTGGTTTAGGTAATGGCCTGAAAAATAAACTGGCAGAAGCTCTTGCTAAAGAGGATCGTGTACTTGCCAGGACACTGATCAGCACCACCTATGCATTATTGGTTTTGCTGGTACTGGCTTTTGTTCTGATATTCCTGGTGGTTCATCATTTCGTAAGCTGGAGTGCTATACTCAGTTTGCCCGCCTCCATGGAAACCGAATTGCGCACCCTGATTTCACTGGTGTTCATCCTTTTCTGTCTGCAGTTTATTCTTCAAACCATTGTTGTTATACTCACTGCGCACCAACAGGTTTCTACTGCATCTTTCCTAAGTTTTCTCGGTAACCTGCTTTCACTGGTCTTTATTTTTATTTTGACCAAAACAACCGAAGGTAATTTACTCTACCTTGGATTGGCATTTAGTGCTACCCCACTGGTTGTTTATTTTTTCT
>JAGKTB010000287.1:0-4521 GCA_018993145.1 Flavihumibacter sp. | reverse complement strand
GGGTTGACCGTCGAACTAAGATCAGCCCCTGTTTTATGGTGTGGAGAAAGAAACCGGACTGGTGGATTATGCCATGCTGGAAAAAGTGGCGCGTGAAGAAAAACCCAAACTGATTATCTGTGGAGCATCTGCCTATAGCCGCGATTGGGATTATGCCCGCATCCGCAAAGTAGCAGATGAAGTAGGTGCTTTTGTATTGTGTGATATGGCACACCCTGCCGGATTGATTGCGAAAGGATTGTTGTCCTCTCCTTTTGAACATTGTCATTTTGTAACTTCTACTACGCATAAGACCTTACGCGGTCCCCGTGGTGGTATTATCCTGATGAAAAAAGATTTTGAAAATCCCTTCGGTTTGAAAGATCCCAAGGGTAATATCAGAATGATGAGCAACCTGCTGGACATGGCAGTATTCCCTGGTACGCAGGGTGGTCCGTTGGAGCATGTGATCGCTGCGAAAGCAGTAGCTTTTGGTGAATTGCTGAGTGATGAGTTCACAGTTTATGCAAAACAGGTAATTGAAAACGCACAGGCCATGTCTGCTGCGCTGGTAAGCAGAGGCTACCAGATAATCAGTAATGGAACCGATAACCACCTGATGCTGATTGATCTTCGCAATAAAAATATCAGTGGTAAAAAAGCCGAGCAGGTATTGGGCAAGGCGGATATCACCCTGAATAAAAACATGGTTCCTTTTGATGATAAATCAGCTTTTGTTACTTCGGGTATCCGGGTAGGTGTACCTGCGATTACCAGTCGGGGTATGAAGGCATCGGATATGGAATTTGTGGTGGATGCAATTGACACGGTGTTGATGAATGCGGATGATGAAGCCAAACTGGAATCGGTTCGCAAGAAAGTAAATGAATTCATGGCGCAGTTCCCCCTTTATCCGGAATTAGGATAATACCATGCAACGAAACTTTGAAAAAGCGACTCACTGAGTCGCTTTTTTTGTTGTAAATTCAGAGTACTTCATCACCCTAATAATACACCCAAATGAACCCGATCTTATTACTGATTTGGAGTTTCCTCTTCGTGCCGGAATTCCAGACAGAAAAAAAACTCTTCACCCTGCAGGAAGGCGAAAGCATCGTTTACAATGAATCCCGTTTGCTGGTTGGCGCCGGTGGTGGCGGTTACAGCATCATTACCAAGATCAAAGGGAAGTTTTTCATCAATACCGAGAAAGGCAGAACCGGTCCGTTAGATAAGTTGCCGGAAGATGTTTTGCCCAAAGGCGGATTGAAATCCAATTCCATGCAGGAGTTCCAGGAAACCAAAGTACAACCTGAAATGGGTTTCACCTCCGATGGTAAAATGCAAATCAAGCTGGGCGGTAAAGTGGTAGGCACCCTGGAACCCGGTGAAATGCCCGCTGCCGCGGCAGAGGATCCGGTTAAAAAAAGAGTGGCATTTGTATCCATGACCGCCGATGAAAATACAGGCGCCATGAACAGCACTGCCCATTTACCCGGTGGTAAAAAAATCAAAATGCCCGGCGTGATGATGAGTAAAATTTTGGTAAATCCTTCTACCGGTACCTTTCTGATTGAAGCCATGGATGCTTCGATGCAGAAAGTATATTACACGGAATCCGGAGCTAAGTATGGTCCTTACAGCAACAACTCCAAAGCTTTCGACCTCAATGGCAGTTCAGTAATTGTAATGGATCCCGATCAGCAGGGCAATGGACAGAAAGTGTCCCGCGATGGCAAATCCCTCTATACCCTGCAGCGACTCAATTCCAGCTCTACCTATATCTTCAATGCAGATGCCAGCAAATATGCGGAGATCAATTACAAAGGCATTACGTTGTCAGATGGCAAATTGATTGAACGCGCTTTTGTTCCGACAGTGGAAAATAAAGGTGGTTCCAGCACCCTGCATTATTTGCAGGTGAATGCAACAAAAGATGTACTGCTAACCAGCATGCCTTGGTAAAGCTGGTCACCATACTGATCTTCTTACCTTTCTGCCTGTTTGCACAAAGCAAGGCAGATCCTGAATTGCTGGAATCAACTGTAAAGGCGAAGCAATGGATGCAGCAGGAATCGCATCGCTGGGAGGCTTTACGCAAACAGGGGCATGATCCGCTGTTTGCCAAGGCAATTATTTATCCCGAGTTGCTCCGGTATTCGCAGTTCCGGGATCAGTTCGAAACGATTGCCTTGCAGGTATTGTATATCCAGTTTGGTTCGGCCTATGCAGATTTCTCGATCGGGCCTTTTCAGATGAAGCCCAGTTTTGCATCCAGGCTGGATGCCTTACCTGAAACAGAATTGGATCGCAAGAAAAGAATCGCGGCATTGACAACTGTAGACGGACAGTTTGATTACCTCAGCCATTTTCTAGCTGCCATGGATAAACGCTGTGCAAAGATGCGATGGGCTTCTGCAGCAGAGAAACTCCGCTTTTATGCGGCTGCTTACAATGCAGGCTTTCATCGCAGTACTGCAGGTATTGTTGAAATAGCAGGCCGGGCGAAATTCAAACTAAGTGAATGGAGCAATCGCAGTTATAAGTATACGGATCTGGCACTGGCCTTTTATCAGCAGGAGCTGCAAGCCGGCAATTAGCAATTTCTATATCTTTACGCCCATCAATCAGACAATCATATGATTCAACGTATACAATCGGTTTGGCTGGCACTGGCTGCCATTTGTGGATTTGCGATGGCGAAAGTCCCTTTGTTTGCAGCTACCCTGCCCGATGGTACAGTTCGGCATTTCCTGGCAACAGAGAGCCTGCTGTCCTTTGCCCTGGCAGTTGGTATTGCAACGCTGGCAACGATTACCATTTTCCTGTTTAAAAACCGGAAGACCCAGTTGCAACTGGTTTGGTTAGGCATATTAGCATCGGCGGTGGTAATTGGCTTGCAGGTCTATTCTGTTGAAGGTTTCAAAACTTCCACCAACATGACCCAGGGCACCTACCAGTGGGGGGGCTTACTGCCCATTGCGATGCTGATTTTCCTGATACTCGCGGCCAGGGGTATCCGAAAAGACGAGAAACTCATTAAAAGCCTGGACCGGCTCAGGTAAGAAACCTGGCCGTCCAGCTTTTTTTATTCTTTTTAAGTCCGGATGGCAGTCCGGCATAGACGAGATTTCCTCCTTCATCACCTGCTTCTGGTCCCAAATCAATTACCCAATCGGCAGATTTGATCACATCGGTATTGTGTTCAATCACGAGGATGGTATGTCCCTGTTCCACGAGTGCATTAAAAGAAGCCAGCAATTTCTTGATATCGTGAAAATGCAGTCCGGTAGTGGGCTCATCAAAGATGAAGAAGATATGTCCCTGTGAACGCCCTCGGCCCAGGAAGGAAGCCAGCTTTACGCGTTGTGCTTCTCCACCGGAAAGGGTATCCGAAGACTGGCCGAGTTTCACATACCCGAGTCCCACATCACTCAGTGCCTTGATTTTATTCACCACATCTTTTTCTTTGGCAAAAAATTCCATGGCCTGGTCTACACTCATTTCGAGTACATCGTGGATGTTTTTTTCCTGGTAGGTTACTTCCAGTACTTCTTCCTTAAACCGTTTGCCACCGCATACATCACAGGTGAGGTGTACATCCGCCAGGAATTGCATTTCTACAATCTGTTCGCCTTCCCCTTTACAGGCATCACATCGGCCTCCATCCACATTGAAGGAAAAATGTTTGGGTTGGAAACCGCGCATTTTGCTCAGGGGTTGGGAAGCATAGAGATCGCGGATTTCATCATAGGCTTTGATATAGGTAACCGGGTTGGAGCGGGAGGATTTACCAATTGGATTCTGATCCACCAGTTCAATCTGTGTGATAAAATCAAGATCGCCTTCAATGGATTTGTGCATGCCTACTTTAGGTGAGGATTCTCCTTTCAGTTTTTGCAGGGCGGGATAGAGAATCTGTTTTACCAGGGTGGTTTTACCGGAACCACTCACGCCACTAACGGCGGTGAATACCCCAAGCGGAAATTCTACATCAATATTTTTCAGGTTGTGCTGTCGCGCACCTTTCACTGTAATCGAGCGATTCCATTTTCTTGGTTTCTCGGGTGCATCAATGCTAAGTGCACCGCTGAGGTATTTTCCCGTCAGGCTGTTTTTATTGGCGATCAGTTCATCATAATTGCCAGCAGCTACTACTTCTCCACCCAGGTGAGAAGCCAGTGGGCCCATATCAATGATATAATCCGCCTCGCGCATCATCATTTCATCGTGCTCAACTACCACCACCGTGTTGCCAAGATCACGCAGGTTTTTGAGTACACCGATTAAACGTTCTGTATCGCGTGAATGCAACCCAATAGAAGGTTCATCCAGGATGTATAAAGAGTTCGTGAGATTGGAACCTAAACTGCGGGTGAGCTGGATTCGCTGGCTTTCACCACCACTGAGGGAGTTGGCCAGGCGGGACAAGGTAAGATAACCCAATCCCACATCCATCAGGGTGCCGATCCGGGTTTCTATTTCAAGTAAAATACGTTTAGCGATCTGGCGATCATTGTCGGAGAGTTTCAGGTCAGCAAA
>JAGKTB010000286.1:0-6641 GCA_018993145.1 Flavihumibacter sp. | reverse complement strand
GTTTCTCGCAGAATTTATAACCTACCATGCCATTTCCGACAACTATTATTTTCATAAACAGCTTGTTTTAGTGTCTGAAGGAAAGGGCAAGCAATCGTATGTGAAAAAAATCTATATCACATATGTAAGCAATAGTTGAAGAAAAATGATCGTTTTGGCAAGAATTATATTGTGAATATAACAAATAAACTTAAAAAATCAAATAACTTGTATGAAATTTATTACATAACAAAATATCATATATAGATATGTCAACATTATTTCTGGTAGGTGCCGGCCCTGGCGATCCGGAACTGATTACCCTGAAAGCCATCCGTGTATTAGCGGAAGCGGATGTTATTTTATATGACGCCCTGGCAAATACAGCCTTGCTGGACTATGCCGGTAAAGCTGTTGTCAAGCAATTTGTAGGGAAGCGGTTTGGCTGTCATTCCCTGAGCCAGGAGGAAATCAATCTCCTGATCCTCGACTACGGTAGGCAGTACCAGCGTGTGGTGCGGCTAAAGGGAGGTGATCCCTTTGTTTTCGGTAGGGCCTGCGAGGAAATCCTGGCTGCCAGAGCAGGAGGTATGGAGGTGGAGATGATTCCTGGTTTAACCAGCGCCATCACAGTGCCTGCCCTGGCTGGTATACCCGTTACCTGCAGAGGTGTCAATGAAAGTTTCTGGGTGCTGACCGGTACTACCAAAACCAATGAATTATCGCGCGATATCTACCTGGCAGCCCAATCCACGGCAACAGTAATCATCCTGATGGCGATGAGCAAACTGGAAACCATCACTGATATCTTCCGGCAACAGGGTAAATCAGAAACACCCGCCGCGATTATTCAGAATGGTACCCTGCCCAATGAAAAAATCATCACTGGAAAAGTGAAGGATATCTGTTTCCGGGCACAGCATGCTGAACTCACCAACCCGGCGATCATTATTATTGGAGAAGTGGTCGACTGGCAGGCAGGTGCTTTCCGCAAGGAATTGGGACGGGTAGTAAATACGACAGTATAGAAGTTAATCCATCAGCCGGGATTATCTTTAAGGATATGAAACTGCAGAAAGGTCCCTACGACGCGAGCTCCTGTTTTATTTATCAGAAATGTATAAAAGAATGGTGGCCGGCACTGGATACCAACCGGCGTATTCAGCACTACAAAAAAGGAGAACTCCTCTTTAAAGAAGGTGATCCGGTGGAAGGTGTTTATTTCATGGTAAAAGGTGTGGTGAAAGTGCACAAACACTGGACCGAAGACAAAGAGTTGATTATCCGGTTTGCGCGGGAACAGGATATCCTGGGACATCGCGGACTCTCCAGTTTAAACGAACCCTATCCCATAACAGCTACAGCCTTATCAGAGGCAACCGTCTGTTTTATTCCGATGGATTTTTTTCGGGTAAGCCTGACTGTTAATACCGGCTTCTTGTATGAATTCATGATGTTCTTGGCAGATGAATTACGCCTCTCGGAACAACGCATGCGCGATCTGGCCCACATGCAGGTGAAAGGCCGAACAGCACGTGCCTTATTGATGCTGGAAAAAAAATTCGGAACCGACAAGGATGGCTTTATCGGTTTCACTATTTCGCGTCAGGATTTGGCCGCTTATGTGGGTACTGCTTACGAAACCGTGTATCGCTTATTACTCGAATTCTCAGAAGAAGGATTGATAAAAACAGATGGTAAAAATATTGGCTTGTTGAACCTGGAAAGTTTACATCAATTAACAGAACAGTCATAAAAATCGGCCCCCGGAATGGCAGGCCGATTTCCGTCAGGCAACAATTGCTTATTGAACCTGGATATTTTTTGTGATGCGCTGCACACCTTCTTTTTTTGGCAGCGAGATGCAAAGGATACCGTCTCTGTATTGGGCGGCAATCTTGCCCGCGTCTACGGTATCATCCAGGTTAAAATTCCTGGTGAAGGATTGCATGCGGTACTCCTGACGCAGCAGGCTCTCAGTTTTTTCCTGCTTCTCTTCCTTGTGTTCAAAGGAGACCGTAAGCATATCGTTGCTGACATGCACGTTGAAGTTTTCTTTTTTCAATCCGGGCGCTACCAATTCCAGTTCATAACTGGTATCTGTTTCCCGGATATTGACAGGCACTTGTTGATTGGTTGTTAAACCACTGAAGCCCCATTGGCGGTCATCAAAAAAGCGGTTCAAGGCATTATAAAAGACGCCATCAACCAGACCACCTGTGTTTTCTTTTTTTCTTGTGATCATGTTTGTCATATTGACCTCCTTTTTTTACCTGTATTTTCTATAACAAATTCCGTGCAAGCAGGATTCCTACTTGAAAAATTGTCAGAAAAAGTGAAAAAATTTCGGTTGAGATGAAAAAATTTCACCTGCTTACCAGTCTGACTCATCTATCTACTCAAAGGAGCGATAGAAAACTTATTTTAGAGCGATTAGAAAATCATACACATGAATACAAACCTGATCCTGCTCGTTTCCCTGGGTGTGAACCTCATCGTTTTGCTCATTCTCTTATTCCGAAAGAGGACAATAACCCCTTCCCCGGAACTGCAGCAGCTATTATTTAAAATGGAAGCTGCTCTTACCAGAATGGAAGCTGCTGTCAAAGAAGAATTCCGGAACAACCGGACAGAAAATGCAACGCTATCAAAGGAGAATAGAATGGAGCTTAATAACACCCTTGTCGAAATGAACAAAGCTGGTAGGGAATCATTGGCGGCCGGTTTAAAGGATTTCACCTTTGAACAACGCAACAAATTAGAGGACCTTAAACTTGAACAAAAAGAATTCAGAAACAGAACGATTGAACAACTCGAGAAGATCAATGAAAAGCTAGCCCTTTCCATCAGGGAATTTCAGGAATCATTTGATAAGAACATGGTGAACATGAACAACCTGCAGCGGGAAAAATTCCAGCAATTGGAAACAAGGCAGGAAAAACTGATTGAAAGCACGGAAAAAAAATTAGAAGAGATGCGGGCTACTGTAGATGAAAAACTACAGAAAACACTCAGTGAGCGAATCGGGCAATCCTTTGAGATCGTGGGTAAACAATTGGAGAGTGTGCAAAAGGGACTAGGAGAAATGCAGACCATCGCGCAGGATGTAGGCGGACTCAAAAAAGTGCTCAGCAATGTAAAACTTCGGGGTGGAGTAGGAGAAGTGCAACTCGCGATGTTGTTGGAACAAATCCTGGCGCCAGGTCAATATGAAGCCAATGTAAAAACCAAAGCAGGGAGTTCTGAGCCTGTGGAGTTTGCTATCAAACTTCCGGGTCGAAGTGAAGAGGAAAACAGTTTTGTGTACCTGCCCATCGATGCCAAGTTCCCCAAAGATGTATATGAAACCCTGATTACTGCCTATGAAAATGCGGTGCCGGAAGATATTGAGGGGGCTGCTAAGGCGATGGAAGCAACCATCCGCAGGATGGCAAGAGATATCCGCGACAAATACATCGACCCACCCAATACAACAGATTTCGCTATTCTTTTTCTGCCCTTTGAGGGCATTTATGCAGAAGTGATTCGCCGCACTGCCCTGGTGGATCAGTTAAGGGATGAGTTTAAAATAACTGTTGCGGGTCCTACCACACTGGTAGCCCTGCTGAATAGCTTGCAGATGGGTTTCCGTACGCTTGCCCTTCAGAAAAGAAGCAGCGAGGTCTGGAAAGTATTAGGGGCTGTTAAAACCGAGTTTGAAAAATTCGGTGGACTCCTGGAGAAGGCGCAGAAGAACCTGCATAGCGCCAGTGACACGGTAGATGAACTCCTGGGTAAGAGAAGCATGGCTATTACCCGTCGGTTAAAAAATGTAGAAGCACTGCCGGCAGGAGAGGCACAGCAATTATTACCCGACATAAATAATGATGTGCTGGAGGAGGATGAGTAATTATGCGCTAACGTTTTTAAATCTTCTTTAAATTGAAGAATGAAAAAAAGCCGCAAGAAATTTTTGCAGCAATCCGCTGCAGGAGTATTGGGACTATTGGCTGCTCCCCAATTGTTTGCTGAATCTTCCGGAGATGCCCAGCCTGTGGTGTTGCATGCCGATGAAGGTGAAACCTATTGGATTGGCAGAAGAAATTCGCCGCTTACGATCAAAGTAGCAAAAGACCGGCAGGGCAATGAAACGATGTCCTTTTGCCGGGAATTAATTGCCCCGAAAGAGGGCATTCCGTTGCATAAACACCTCAATGAAGACGAATTGATTGTAATTCATCGGGGTGAAGGCTTGCTTGAGCTGGATGGAAAGCAAATTCCTGTTAAAGAAGGCTCGGTAGCTCTAGTTCCCAAAGGAGTTTGGCATGCAATGACTAATTCAGGTACAGAAACATTGATTATGCTGTTCAGTTATTCCCCAGCCGGCTTCGAAGGTTATTTCAGAGAATTTGGATCACCGGTTGGAACTCCCTGGAAACCTAAGTCCCAGGAAGAATACAACCGGCTGAATAAAAAATTGGGAATTGTGTATAAATGATAGGGGCTTACGCGTGGATACCCTCTCTGATCTCTTCCACCATCTTTTTGTTAAAGGCAGGCAGATCTTTTGGTGTTCTACTGGTAACCAGCCCATTATCTACTACCACTTCTTCATCCACCCAGCGGGCACCTGCATTTTTCAGATCCATTTTGATAGCCTCAACGGAAGTAAGCGTGCGACCATTTACCACTTCTGCATTGATTAATACCTGTGGTCCATGACAGATCGCTGCAACAGGCTTGTGCTCATCAAAGAAATGTTTCACAAAAGCGATGGCATCTCTGTTGGTTCTTAACTGATCCGGATTGATTACGCCACCCGGCAGTACCAGGGCATCATAATCGGATGGTTTGGTCTGGCTTAATACTTTATCCACCTTATAGGCTTGTCCCCAGTTGGTTTTTGCCCAGGCTTTGATCTCTTCCATTTCCGGACTTACAATATGCACGGTCCAACCTTGTTGCTCGAGTGTTTCTTTTGGCGATTTTAATTCACTTTCTTCAAAACCATGAGTAGCGAGAATCGCAATTTTCTTGTCCATGAGAATAAGCTTTAAATGTGTACAATGTCATGGAGAGAAAAAAAATTGTGCCAGGGGTAAGGGTATTAAATCTTTAATCCCCACCACAGCCTCCGCAACTGCTGCAGGAGCTTCCGCAACTGCTTCCACAGGATGAGCCGCAGCTGCTACTGGTTGGATTATTTCTATCAACATAATTGACTAATGGTACAAATGCTGTAGTCAAAACTGCTGTGCCCAATAAAAAGTAGTTCCATTGCCAATTGTTTGCAATTTGTCGGGATGGAAGAATTTCCTTTTTATATAGATCGGGAATCGTAGTTGTTGAAACCTGTTTAGTCAGGCGGAACAAATATTTGACTGTAATAGCTATTAATAAAATCGTTGCAATCGATATATACAAAACTGGTTTATCTCTCAATGCTCCAGTTATTGTTCTTGTAAAAGAAATCAATATTAAAATGGATAAAACGGTAAAGTTTAAATAAAATAGGTTTCCGAACTTTTTAGACTTATTAAAGTATTTCTGAAATGCATCCAGGCTGTTTGCGATACTCCAAAAAATTGGCTTTTTTAGTAGCGCTTTTAGAAGAGTAGGATAATATGTTGTTCCATATTCCGACAGAACTGAAACGACCTGGAGATGGGAAATGTTATCAATTTTTTCGTTTTTGGAAACCTCAATTGTATTGTTTGTATTTATATTGATGGTTCCATTATCTATCAGTTCATTTACAGTTCCATTGATTACCTTTGATAGTTTTTGCGTTTTTAGATAAATAACTTCAAATGGCTGGAGATTGTATATAAAACTGGATGAATCAAACTCGGATACAATTTTCTTTAGTCTCGATCTGTTGTATGATTCGAGCATAAGCAGCGTAAGAACTGTTAGTGCTGTAAGTCCTAAAATGAAATCGGGATTATTTATATGTATGTAAATTGGCTTTAATAGGCTGTAAACGGGAACACTTAAAAAGACAACTGAAAGAATTCCGAAAATTAGAAATGTCCTTAATTTAAACGGAGACTTTTTTAAACTAAGACTATCAAATATGTCGTTATAGAACCAGATATGTTTGGGTTGCTTACCAAATACATTTTCGTAGAACACTTCGGTTCTTTCTTTTGCCTTCCTGAATTTCTCATGTTCCTCTTTATTATGAGTTGATGGAACATGTTGTATTTGTTTGCCTAGTAGTTCGCAAAACTCCTGGTAAGATTTGGTAAAGATTAAATGCTGATGCCATACCTTGTCAATAATTTCAGAAGGAGAAACCATGAACTCTGAAGTGGCAGCCAAATACATGAATTTCTTGTATTCTAATATTGCTTCCTTCGTAAATTCTATTGTCCAATAGTTTTCAAAAGAAAGTCTGGTTGTAAACCCATATTCACTGGGAGGGTTGTCAAAATCAAAATTCAGTATACTACTCCAAAGGTCTTCGTTCATTGCATTGTTATTTATGGTGGAATACTTTAAATCTCAATGAATCTCCTGGAAAATATAGAATGTTCTCCTGTAGAAGTGCACTTTTGCTTAGTTTGAAATCCAGGGGGATATCGATAGTTATGGCATCTCCATCACGGTTATATGTGCCCCAATAGGTTGTTTTGCTGAACCGGTCAATTTTTTCTCCAATCAGCACCTTGTTTTCCTTG
>JAGKTB010000285.1:0-3151 GCA_018993145.1 Flavihumibacter sp. | reverse complement strand
AATAACCAATATATTCATTTTATCCTTTTAACGAGATGAAGTATAACTCAATTTACGCAAACGTTTGATGTCATTTAGGGATTAATCAACGCTGGGAATTATTTAACTTTCTGCAATTGGGGAGCTGGTATAAGTAAACTTGTTATAAAATGCGATTTTTAGTTTTCCTGTCAATTCCATTACTTCTTAGCAATGGTTGTACAACAAAGCCATACACGGTAATTGATAATTATATGTATGTGCAATCCAAAGGAAGAGAAGAGAAAAAGTGGAAACTGGTATGGTCAGACGAGTTTAACAGCCCTTATTTGGACAGTTCCAAGTGGACCCGTATTCCAGCTGGCAAATCTGACTGGAACAGGCATATGACTGCGGTTGAGCCTGCCTGTTATAATCTGCAAGGTGGAAAGCTGGAATTAATTGGTGTTGTGAATAAGGATACCTTGAAAGACCCAAGACCTTTTCTTACAGGCGGCATTTATACAAAAGATAAATTTGCCTGGCAATACGGTCGCGTGGAGATAAAAGCTAAACTTGAATCTTCGCAGGGTGCATGGCCAGCCATCTGGATGCTGCCTGCAACAACCAAATACGGACCCTATCCAAGAGGAGGTGAAATTGATATCATGGAGCATCTGAATTTTGAAGACAGTATTTATCAGACCGTTCATTCTTACTATACCCTGGAGCTTAAGGAAAAACGAACCCCGCCACATTATGGGAAAGCAGCTATAAACAGGGAGGACTATAATTTGTATGCAATGGAATGGTATCCCGACAAGCTGGTTTTTCTCGTGAACGGAAAAGCTACCTTTACCTATCCCAGGAAAACAGATGTAGACACGAGCCAGTGGCCATTTGATCAACCTTTTTATTTATTGGTAGATCAGCAGTTGGGTGGAAATTGGGTAGGAAAAGTGGATGTAAACCAATTGCCGGTAAAAATGAGCATCGACTGGGTGAGAGTGTATCAATAAAACTATTCCGGATGAAAAAATTTCTGTTCTTTTTGTTCTTGTTACATGGTATGATGGCACATGCGCAGCAAAAGCGTCCAAATATCCTGATTATCATTTCAGATGATCATGCTTTTCAAACCATCAGTGCCTATGGCAGTAAGCTGACTCAAACACCTGCTATCGATCGCATCGCAAAAGAGGGCATGCTTTTCAATAGAGCTTATGTAACCAATTCTATATGCGGACCGAGTCGCGCTGTTTTATTAACCGGCCGATACAGTCATAAAAATGGATTCAAGGACAATGTAAGCGGGCGGTTTGACAGCTCACAGCACACTTTTATTAAAGACCTGACAAGATCCGGGTACCAGACTGCCTGGATTGGGAAGTGGCACCTGGAAAGTGCTCCGCAGGGATTCAGTTACTGGAAGGTATTACCCGGACAGGGATCCTATTTCAACCCTGATTTTATTAAAATGGATAACAGCCGGGAAAGAATTAACGGGTATGCCACCACGATCATTGAAGACATTGCCGAAAACTGGCTGGATGGCAGAGATACCAGCAAGCCTTTCTGCCTGGTGATCGGTCATAAAGCAACGCATCGCACCTGGATGCCGGACATCCAGGACATGGGTCGGTTTGATACAGTGAATTTTCCACTACCCGCTAATTTTTATGATGCTTACCAGGGGCGCAGAGCAGCAGCGGTTCAGGATATGACAGTGGATAAGACTATGATCATGGGCTATGATCTGAAAATGTTTCCCTCAAAGGAGGCTGCAGATAAGGATGGCAATATTCGGCGCATGACACCTGAACAGCGGGCAGCATTTGATGCCTATTATGGTCCTATCAAACAGGATCTTGATAGTCGTGGATTAGCTGGAAAAGAACTCGTGGAATGGAAGTACCAGCGATATATGCGGGATTACCTGGCAACTGCGGCCTCCCTGGATAGAAATATCGGTAGGGCGCTGGATTACCTGGACCGCCACAAGCTTACTGAAAATACCCTGGTGGTTTATTTATCAGACCAGGGATTTTATATGGGAGAGCATGGCTGGTTCGATAAGCGTTTCATGTATGAAGAATCCTTCCGTACACCAATGGTCATGCGCTTCCCGAAACTGATCCAACCCGGGCGGGTGGATAGCAGTTTGGTGATGAACCTGGACCTGGCACCTACGATGCTGGAGCTGGCCGGAGTTAAGTCAACTCAAAAATTGCAGGGACAATCACTGCTTCCTTTGCTTAAAGAGTCAAATTATAAGGGACGTAAAAATCTCTATTACCATTATTATGAAAATGGGGAGCATGCCGTATCGCCGCATTTTGGAATAAGTAATGGAAGATATAAGCTGATCCGGTTTTACAAGCGGGTAGAAGGATGGGAGTTGTATGACATGCAAACCGACAGTTCTGAAATGAACAACTTGTATGGTAAGGCAGGTTATGAAAAAATCACCCGCAAACTCAAGAAGGAGTTATCGGGAATGATCAGGCGGTATGAGGACCAGGAAGCCCTCCAAATAATAGCACAACCGGTTTTACCGGCTGCTTTTTAAGGGAATAGTAGGATCCCATTGAACTAGTCCACCTCTTTTGGGGTGGATTTTTCTTTGACTCAAACAGCAAAATGGTCATTCAGGCGCTTGAACTGGTCATTCAGTCAGGAGCCTTGCCATCAACCGATGCCATCGCAACAATTTTACATCGTCAAATAACAACCATCAAATCAAAATCACGACGTAAAATGAAAAAGTTACTGGTACTGCTGGCCTTTACAGCACTGTCAATCGGGGCAATGGCCCAATCCAATCAAAGATCAATCCGGGCATATGGTGCCGGTATAGCTGAATTAACCACTATTAATGGAAAACCATCCCTGAATTTGGGTGGATACGGTGGAGTGCTGATCAACCACAAATTCCTGATCGGAGCAGCTGGTAATAATGCCTTCTTCCGGCATAAAGTAAATGGTAAAGAGGAAAAAATGCAGTTTAATTACTATGGTCTTTATTCAGAATATCGTTTCATGCCTGAGAAGCCGGTTCATTTTTCAGTTGGACTTACAGGAGCTATGGGTTGGGCTGAAAATGATATCAAAAATGATTCGAAAACTGCCAGAAGAGATGGCGACTATACCTGGGTAGTTCAACCTAAACTGGGTGTAAACATTAAGATTACCC
>JAGKTB010000284.1:0-5360 GCA_018993145.1 Flavihumibacter sp. | reverse complement strand
TTACCAGCCAGGCCGGGAACCAGATAAAAAACTGGAGCCCTGGTTATTGGGACCAGCAAAGGAGAATATCGTATTGACAGATTATGCGAGCGGACTGCTTACCAGTCGCCGCAAGGTTTTCGAGGAAAACTTCATTGTAACAGATAGCCTGAGCCGGTTGCAATGGAAACTGAGCAGTGAAACCCGTGAAATAGCAGGTTTTGAATGTCGTAAAGCAGTTGCTGTGATCAGTGATTCTGTTTATGTGGTGGCATTTTATACGGATGAGATCCCAGTAAGTGGCGGACCAGAATCCTTTGGCGGATTACCCGGCATGATCCTGGGATTAGCTGTTCCACGCTTATACACCACCTGGTTTGCTACCAAAGTTGAAATCACCGAAGCTCCTGCCTCCGCATTTAAAGTAAATGAAAAAGGTAAAAAGATTGCAGGTAAAGAGTTGGCTCCTTTTCTTCAATCCACGTTCACCGATTGGGGTAAACGAGGAGAGAAATTCATCTGGTGGAGCCTTCTTTGAGCCAGCAATCTATTTTAGTTCCAGCACCAGCATTGATAAGGGGCGTAAGCTAATGGATCCTGTTATGGAATAATTGGCACCAGTGGGGATATCGATCCCACGGTTGAAGCCCGCTGTACGTTCATGGAAGCGTTTCCCTTCTATGGTTTTGGCTTCCGTCATGGTATTCATGATGCACATGATGGTTTGGTTGCCATCGTACCGGAAATACACATAAACACCATCTTCCGGAACAAATTGCATCAATTTACCCGTTTGCAGCGCAGTTGATTTTTTGCGAAACTGTGCCAAGCTGCGGATATGGTTAAAAATCGCATTTTCTTTATCTGTCCGACCGGCAGCGGTAAACTTGTTCTCCTTGTCACCGGGCCATCCACCTTTAAAATCCAGGCGAACCCAACCGTCCGGATTGGTAAAACCTGTCATCAGAATTTCATTTCCATAATACAATTGAGGGATGCCACGGAAGGTTAACAACCAGCTCAATGCCATTTTATATTTCGCCGTATCCTCCCCCAATACACTGTAGAAGCGGGCAAGGTCGTGGTTATCCAGAAAGATCACCTGCTTCATTGGATCCTTGTACATATAATCCTGCGCTGTTGTAGTGTAGAGCTTATTTACACCATCGGTCCAGCCGAATGGTTTAGTCAAAGATTCCTGGATACCATAAAAAAGTGTCTGGAAATCAGTCGTGCCGGGCAGATTACTCCTGAAGGGTACATCACCCAGGGTGTTTTCTGTAAAATAAGCCTGATTGGGAACCCCGTGTACCCAGGTTTCTCCAAAAATGCTGATTCGTGGATATTCCTCCAGCAATGCTTTGTTGCAACGATTCATAAAATCAAGATCATTGTAGATATAGGTATCCACTCTCCAACCATCCACCCCGAATTCTTCAACACTCCAGATTGCATGCTGGATGAGGAAATTCGCTACATAGGGATTGCCCTGGTTCAGGTCGGGCATCATGGGTGTGAACCAGCCATCCAGCATTTTGGCTTTATCGGTCTGGCTGGCATAAGGGTCAAATAAGACCTGGTCTTTGTAATTGGTTCCGGTATACGATGGCCACTCATGTAACCAGTCTTTCATTGGCTTGTCTTGTACGAAGAAGTGGTAAAGCCCGGTATGATTATAGATGACATCCTGAATAAGTTTCATGCCGCGCTTATGTAACTCATCGCTCAGGCGAAGGTAATCTTCGTTTGTGCCTATCCGTGGTTCAACCTTGTAATGATTGGTGATGGCATAACCATGCTCGGTACGATCCGGCATATTGTTCTGCCAAACAGGCAGGCTCCAAAGAGCAGTTACACCCAGGTCCTGCAGGTAGTCAAGGTGATTGATGATACCTTGTAAATCACCTCCATGACGGTGGAAGATAGAATCGCGGTTCAGTGTCTGATCAAGTAGTCCGGGTATTTTGTCATTGGCAGGATTGCCATTGCTGAAACGATCCGGGATTAATAAATACACCAGGTCTTCTGAACGAACTCCCTGCGCATAGGTGACACCGTTACCTGTACGGCGTGCTTTTAATGGCAGGCCGGCTTTCACGGTATTCTTCCCAAGTTTGCTGCTGATTTCCAGTTTGCCAGGTTTGGCGGCACTGGAAACTATTAAATCGATGAATACATAATTTGGGTTTTCGGCAGGTTGTATTTTCTCCACAACAACACCCGGGTAGTCTGCAACAGTAATAATCCCTTTTCCAAAATCCTTACCATGAACCATTACCTGCACTTTCGGATTTTTCATTCCCACCCACCAGTTCGTTGGGTAACAATTGATTTCCTGGGCAATGGCAACAAAACTTGCATATACCACCACCATTAAAAGACAAACTCTTTTCAACATATGAAGCAATTAAAAAATATAAGATCAGGATTCGGCTAGTATTCGTTTTTTCTCCTGTTGGATTTTAATCCAGCCTTCATCGTACACGAACAGCACACTGATAGCCGCGCAAATCATGAAAAAGCCTGCCAGTACGATGGCGTAGATTGGCTGACCATCGTAAATGTTTTTTACAATCCATCCGTTGACCAAACCGTTTACAATTTGAGGGAGGGTGATGAAGAAATTGAAAATGCCCATGTAGATACCCAGTTTGCCTGCAGGAATTGACCCTGATAAAATAACATAGGGCATGGCGAGAATACTGGCCCAGGCCAGTCCCACTCCTACCATTGAAAATTTCAGCATCGTAGGATCTTTCAGAAAATAAATGGAAATCAGGCCAATGCCCCCTGCAAATAGAGAAATTGCATGGGTCATTTTACGACCAAACTGGCGGGCTACGATTGGAAGCATCAATGCGTATATCATCGCTACGAAATTGTATACGCCAAAAGCCGAACTAACTTTATTGCCGGCATCGTTGTATTCAACAGACTTTGAATAGTCACCCGATAATCCGTACACATGAGTGGCTACAGCATCTGTTGTAAATACCCACATACTGAACAATGCAAACCAGCTGAAGAATTGAACCAGTCCCAGTTGTTTCATAGTCCTGGGCATTTTTCCAAAATCTTTGAAGATATCGAGCAGGCTGGATTTCTCCTGCGAGTGATCCGGCTTCCCGTGATATTTTTCATATTCCGCGGGCGGATATTCTTTCGAATAAAAAACAGTAATCAGGATGGCTGCCATAAAAACTGCTGCCCCGATATAAAAGGAGTATTTGATATTATCAGCTACACCGGATGCACCGGCTTCTTTACTAAATCCGGATTCAGCAAGAAGTTCGGGAAGTATGGATCCTACCACGGCGCCCAGTCCGATTAAAAAAGTCTGGATACTGAACCCCAGTGTACTTTGTTTATCCGACAAATTATCCGCTACCAGGGCCCGGAAGGGTTCCATCGCGATATTAAAAGAAGCATCCATTACCATCACCATACCGGCTCCAATCCAGAGTGCAGGAATCAGGCCGGCCAGGCTGCCGGAATTCGGTAAAAAGATCAGTGCCAGTGAAGATAAAATCGCGCCCGTTAAAAAATAAGGTTTCCGGCGGCCTATCCGGTTCCAGGTTTTATCGCTGTAATGACCGATGATGGGTTGAACAATCATGCCTACAACCGGTGCCACCAGCCAAAAGGCCGGCAGGTGTTCAACATCTGCTCCAAAAGAGCGCAGAATTCTGCTGGTATTACCATTTTGTAAAGCAAAGCCAAATTGAATTCCCAGGAAGCCAAAACTCATGGTGACAATCTGGGCAATGGAAAGCGTAGGTTTGGGAATTAATCCCGTTTTAGGTTGCCCGCCTGATGGAGCCGTTACCGCCATAGCAATCGTTTTATAATGTGTATGTATTACACAACGTCCGAAAATAAGGAAAAAATGTGAGACGTGAAACGTCAGATGTGAAACGTGAAAAGAGAAGGGTGTCCCCACTCTGGAACACCCTTCTCACATCTCACTTCTGACGTTTCACGTCTCACGTACTCAGATCACAAATCCATTTGGTATCACAGCACCTTTCTTAACTACTACAATTCCATCTTTCACCGTGTATAAGGCATGATCACAGTTTTCGAGGTGAGAGCCACCATTGATACGAACATCATCGCCAATGCGAACATTTTTGTCTACGATCGCATTTTTGATATAGCAACGATCTCCGATTCCAAGGATCGGCTGACCATTTTGACGGGCCAGGTTCATGTCCTGGATGGTTTCGAAATAATCATTCCCCATAAGGTAACTGTTTACCACGGTGGTACCATTGCCGATCCGGGAACGGATACCAACTACTGTATTTTCCACCCGGGAAGCATTGATGATGGAGCCTTCAGCGATGACTGTTTTTTCCAGGGTAGATCCACTGATTTTCGCCGGAGGCAGCATGCGTGCACGGGTATATATCGCATTTTTGTTGTCGAAAAGATTGAACTCAGGAATGTCTTTGGTCAGGCTGATATTTGCTTCAAAGAAGGAATAGATATTCCCGATGTCTGTCCAGTAACCATCATATTGATAGGAGCAAACCTTGTATTTGTGAATGGACTCCGGGATGATTTCCTTTCCGAAATCAGTGGCATCTTTTTTCTCGTTCTCCAGCAGGTCGAACAGCAACTTGCGATTGAAAATGTAAATACCCATTGATGCCAGGTAATTTCGCCCCTGATGGCGCATTTCATCACCTGTATCGCTGATCCATTCTGAGAGGATATCTTTTTTGGGTTTCTCTACGAATGAGGTGATAAATCCGTCTGCCGCTTTCAGAATACCAAATTCGGGAGCCTCTCTTTCAGCAACCGGAATGGTGGCGATGGAGATATCTGCTCCACATTTTTTATGATTTTCCAGCATTTCACTGAAATCCATCTGGTACAACTGATCACCTGAAAGAATCAATACATATTCACTTTCAAAGGGTGTGATATGCCTCAGGCTTTGCCGTACGGCATCTGCGGTACCCTGGAACCAGGTAGGATTATCGGGGGTTTGTTCCGCTGCCAGAATATCCACAAAGGCAGCACTGAATGCACTGAAGTGGTAGGTATTCTTGATATGTCTGTTAAGGGAGGCCGAATTGAACTGGGTTAGTACGAACATCCGGTTGATATTGGAGTTCATACAGTTAGAAATGGGGATATCAACGAGGCGATACTTCCCTGCGATGGGAACGGCGGGTTTTCTTTTGCTGGCGGTCAGGGGGGGGAGGGGGGGGGCTGCTCCCCCCCCCCCCCAAAAAGACACAACTTTTTTTTTTTTTTTTGTAATTTTAAAAATTTTTTTTTTTTGTTTTTTTTTTTTTTTGGGGGTTTTTGTTGGTAAAAAATTTTTTTAATACATTTTTTTTTTTTTTTTTTTTCATCCCCCCCCAAACAAA
>JAGKTB010000283.1:0-5967 GCA_018993145.1 Flavihumibacter sp. | reverse complement strand
ATAAGGGAGGGTTCCGGTGGTTTTTCCGCCAAACAGATTATAGTAGAGTGTTCCCACAGGCGCCACTTTTACATAATCGGAGATGCTTAGATAATATTTATTATAGCTGTAATCACTGTTAAACACACCCGGGAAGCCGCGTGCATACATAAACTCAACAATAGGGTAGGAGCTGCCCAGGCTAAAGCGGTTGAAATTGGTTTCGAAGAATCGCTCATTGTAACCAAATCGCAATTTAATGGCCATTTCGAAATTGGTTAAGGGCGTTCCTTTTTCTCCATTGATCTGGAATATTTCCTTCGGTGGAATATTTTTCAATGGATCAAAACTTTTATGTGTACCAATAATGGTAGCAGAAATGCCGGGACTCCATTCTTTAAAATACTCCAGCTTGGCTTCCTTGATCTGCATGAACTTGATCGGTATGCCCGGCTTTCGAATAGCAAGTGCAAAGATGTTGTCCGTACTTATTTCATCATAATACACCTGGCCATTATCCAGATCCTTGGTATAACTACCATGAATATACGATCGGGGCGATCTGCTGAACAGGTACTTGGCCTCCGCCTTGTATTTAAACACCCGGTCGCCAAAACCATAAGCCAGGTAACCGTGCAGGTAGAGGTCTTTATGAAACTTGGTATTGGTTCCGAGGTCAAAGCGGGTACGGAATCCTTCCCAGAGGTTACCGGTGAACCAGTTGTACCAGGGACCGATTTCAAAATTGCCCACATTCCGGTAACCGGTAGCCAAAAAGTTGATGGTAGTTACATATCGTTTGAACAGCGGCATTTTCTGCAGCGTGTCAATCATATCATAAATCGCTTTCTCATTTTTAGTAAGTGATTCATGTCGTGAGTCAGACCAGTAGCTATCCTCTTTTTTCATCGCGCCTTCCGCAAACAGGATTTCTGACTGAACTTTATTTTTAGCAATGGTATCCCGTATAAATTGCTGGTCAACCACTACATTTCGATAAGTAGTGGTTTTTCTGCCAATCACTCCAAACCTGGATTTTCCAATCGGTGCAATATCTGCCACGAATTTATCCTTTGAAAGAAACCAGGTACTGTCGCTGATCAATGAGAACTCCTGGATCAGGGAAAGTTTATCAATAAAATTGATATTGGCTTCGCGGCTCAGGTGCAGGGTCATTTTCTGAATGGCCCAGGTAGGATCATGCACCCAGGCATCCCCTTCAAAAGTATTTTCACCCCGGCGCTTTGGCTGAAATACAAAATGAATCAGTCGCTGGCCGGCAACATACTGCGTGTCCAGCACCGTATAATTATAATAAGCCGGACCGTTATCACTCAACGGACTCACAAACTGTTTGTCGAAAACCGGAATAAAATTGTTGTAGATATTGATATTCTGCTCGGTTCCTCCCAACAGTTTGGAAATACTTTCATTTTCCACCCCCATGGTTTTAACGCCCTTGATAATTTCGCGGGTTCTCCAGGGTGATTTCTGATAATAATAATTTGAGATGGTTTCAGTCAGGTAAACAGGTAGGAAGGGCTGACCTTCCGTAGTATCCACATTGTCAAAAATGAAATCAAAGGGTTTAAGCGGACCTAATTCCTTCAGTTTTTCCTTGTTGATGCGGTTCAGGTCAAGTTCCAGCTTGTTGTATAATTCGTAGGTGAAATTGCTGAACCGGTAGCGATCGTTGTATGGTTTGCGCTTATTGATTCTTTTCCACATGAGGTAGCCGCGATCAATTTTACGCTTCACGATAACTTCCTTGGTGTACTTACCGCGGTCCAATGCAAGCACCAGCTCCATTACCTGGCCGTCGGCTGAAATCTGGGTCATGCCCGGATGAATGGGAATTTTCAGATCCTGGTAACCAACATAGGTAACAACCAGGGTATCTGTTGGCCATTCGGCAAAGCGAAATTCAAAATGCCCCGCCGAGTCAGTCAGTTTTCCCTGGGTACCGGCGAGGAATTGAATAGAAGCAAAGGGAATCCTTTCCTCACTCAACTTGTCCTTCACGTAGCCCCGGCTGGTTTTGGTTTGCGCCTGGGTGAATAAGGTTAATAATAAGGAAAGCACTAGCCCGACTGCACGTAGCCGAATGGGTCTCAGTTCCATAGAAGCGCAAAATTAGGATATAGAATGATGGATTTACCGAATTTAACAGATGTGTTAAAAAGGAATATTTTGAAATCCGGATTTCCTTTATTTACTTTGAAATTCAAAGTGCTTTAGTAAATATGGAAACAAGTTCATACCAGGACCTTCGGGAGATCCGCCAGATGATGGAAAAAAGCAGCCGGTTCATCAGCCTGAGTGGCTGGAGTGGGATTGCTGCTGGTATTTCGGCCCTGGTGGGTGCATTTTTTGCCAACCGGTACATAAAAGCCTACTATGCAAATGCATATGGTACGCCGGATGCTTGTCCCGCCTGCCTGAAACAGGACCTGATGGTGATTGCCGGCCTGGTATTTATCAGCGCCCTGGTACTTGCTTTCTTCTTTACTTATACCCGCTCCAAAAGAGATGGAGTTGCCATTTGGGGTACAACTGCACGGAAACTGCTCTGGAATACCATGTTACCTATGGCAGTTGGTGCGGTATTTATTTTCCACCTGATGGAAATGCAATATTATTCTCTGGTTGGAGCCAGCTCCCTGCTTTTTTACGGACTTGCACTCGTGAATGGCAGTAAATATACCCTGGGTGAGATCCGGTTTTTGGGATATGGACAACTGCTCACCGGATTCTATTGCCTTTGGTTTCCTGGTAACGGACTGGCTGCCTGGGCCTTTGGATTTGGTATCTTGCACATTGTATATGGAATTGCTATGTGGTGGAAATATGAAAGGAATTAAGCCGCGACAGACATGAATCCGATAGATCAGTTAAATAAAATATTCGACAGCCGTATCCGGCTTGGCATCATGAGTTCACTGCTGGTGAATGAGAAGATGAGCTTTAACGAGCTCAAAGAACTCATTGGTGTAACCGACGGCAACCTGGCTTCTCACCTTAAAACCCTGGAAGACAGCGGGTACGTCAAAGTTCAGAAAGGTTTTATCGGTCGTAAAACAAATACCTCTTATTCCGTAACAAAAGCAGGCGAAAAAGCCTTCAAACAACACCTGGATGCATTGGAAAAAATGATCCGGTCTATACAGTAAATTTTTTTACCTAAATACTTTGAAATGCAAAGCGCTTTGAAGAATAAGTTATCCGCCCTTGCCCAGATGGCGATCTATGTATGGATCCGGACTGCCCTGATTTTTGCGCTCCTGTTGATGGTGGGTTTTTTATTGCTCCTGCCGGAAGATGATATGAGCTGGCTGCTGGCGTTGGTTCCAGGCTCTTTAGTTGCCAGTATTCCTTCACTGGTAGTAGTGTTTGTCGGAACTGTCATCATCACCCGTACCCTGGATCAATATCCCCGACGCCTGAAATCTTTCCTGTTGCTGCTGGCAGGAATCGTGCTCGTGCATTCCGCAGGAATGGCCCTGCTCATTCTCTTCCTGGGAGGCAGACCTGAGGAATGGCAATTGTGGATGGCACTTACCGCCGCGCTGCTGCTTTCGGTTATACTTGGCAGTTATCTGACACGGCAACGGATTTACAATGTGCTTATACTAAATCAATCATACCAATCAATTATGGAACAACAAACCAACTCTCCGATTTTATTTAAAGGAATCATTACCGGGGTTCTGATCCTGCTTATGATGATTCCCACCCTGTTTATTTCCAGCCTGGTACAGGAACGTAAAGCCCGCCAGCGCGAAATTGTAGAGGAAGACAGCAAGCGATGGGCCGGTGCGCAGGAATTATCCGGCATCTTCCTGGTGTTACCCTATGAGCAGCCTTTCAAAGATGAAAAGGGTAAAGAAACGATGATCCGCAAGGAGCTTGTGGTATTGCCGGAGGATCTCACTGTTGGAAGTACTATGGAACCGGTTGTACGTACCCGCAGTATTTACAAAGTGCTGCTGTACCGCACCGATACCAAATTCTCAGGTCATTTTGCCATTCAGTTACCAAAAGAAATCCTGCCGGAACAGGTTATCTGGAAAGATGCCAGCATCAACATGGGTTTATCTGATATCAAGGGTATTGAAGAAAAAGTGGTAGTTAAACTGGGTGCACAGGAACTGGAATTATCCCCGGGTTTACCTAATAAGGAATTGGTTAAAACTGGTTTGTCCGCACCGGTTGATTTAACCGGGCTGGATCCTGCCAAACTTTCCTTTTCAACACAACTGAAACTTCGCGGCAGTGAACAATTACATTTTGTTCCCCTTGCAGGTAACAGCACCTACGAAGTAAAATCAACCTGGCCCAGTCCTTCTTTTGATGGTACCAGTCTGCCTGCCAAACATCTTGTTCAGGACAGTGGATTTTCAGCCAGCTGGTCCTTTAGCAAAGCCAATCTGCCCTTCGGTACCATCCTGCGCGAAGTGGATCTCAACGAGACCGATTTTTCATTTGGTGTGTCCATGATCCAGCCTGCAGATCATTATGCTAAAACAGAACGCAGTGTGAAATATGCTATCCTTTTTATTGGTCTTACATTTTCTCTCTTTTTCGTAATTGAGCTGATGCAGAAAAAACCTGTACACCCGGTTCAGTATGTACTGATCGGTATTGCGCTCTCTGTTTTTTATACGCTGTTGTTATCTGTTTCGGAATTTCTGCCTTTTGATTCGGCCTATGGAATTGCAGCGATTGCCACCATTTTACTAATCACCCTCTATGCAAATGCGCATTTTAAAAGCTGGAAAACTGCTTCTTTGTTTGCACTGGTTCTTAGCTGTCTTTATCTCTTTGCCTTCATTCTGGTTCGCCTGGAAGATACAGCCCTCCTTGTTGGAAGCATCGGACTCTTCCTGATTCTCGCATTGGTTATGTATGGTACCCGGAAAATCAACTGGTATCCTGCTGTGCCGGTATCCTGAACCCACAAAAAAAAGAGGCTGCATCAATTACTGATGCAGCCTATTCGTTTATACCTTACTGTTTGTTTAGAAATCGATGCCCATTGCAAAATGCCAGATAGGTTTTCCTTTGAATACGCCATTCATTTCCCAACCGGTATCCAGTCTCAGGAAATATCCCAGTAGCGTGGATCTTGCACCAAATCCATATCCACCAACAAAGGGACCAACACCACCTGCTTTGATCTTAACCAGCACATTTCCTTCCTGGTATACTCTCGACGGGCGCTGAATGCCATTGTAGCTGCCATTCCAGGCGGTTCCCAAATCTACAAACTGTACCAATTGGAAATTCCGTAAAAACGCATTGTTGATCGGGCGCTTCAACAGTGTAGTAAATACAGGGAACCTGAATTCACTGTTTATTACCACAGCATTGTTTCCGTTGGTGATATTCTGCCGGTGACCTCTCATGTTCACAGCCAATGCCTGGAAAGCATAGTCTGGGTCCTGCGGTTGTACTTCATTGTTAGCCTTGGGGAATAACCATCCATCCTGGCCGCCCAGGTAGTACACGATTTTTTTATCACCCCAGGAGAAGTCTGCCGCAGCACGACCCGCCCAGATAAAATTCTGGAAGATGGGATAATAATAACGCGCATCCCAACCCAGGTTGAAAGTATTTCTGCCGGCAATGGTTTTATTGGTATTCGCCAGTTGTGTATTGTAATCAATATAGGCTTTGTAGCGAAGTCCGTTTAATATGTTCAGGGTTTTCTGAACCGTATTGTCATGTACATATTCGAGACGCAACAAACCATAGGTCTGCTTGGAATCAGGAATGGTCAGGGTCTGCGGAGGACAAGAAAAAGAGAAGAGGAAAAATAGGAAGGAAAGAAAGAAAGAAAGGAGAAGAAAACAACGGAGCAAAGAAAAGGGATAAAGTAATAACAGAGGGTAGAGGAAGGTGAATAACTTGGCCGGACCAAATATGCCGCCAAAAAGGGGAGAGGAAAAAAAAAAGGAACGAGGAAAATACAATGCACAATAATCACAC
>JAGKTB010000282.1:0-6097 GCA_018993145.1 Flavihumibacter sp. | reverse complement strand
GCTCTTCCGATCTTGCTGCATAATTCAGCTGCATGGCCAATTCCAATGATACCGGATAAGCTTCCAGGCTTTCATACCAGATTTCCCTGCCTTCAGCTTCCAGTAACGTGAGCAGGGCATTCAGTCCGGTTCCAAATCCCATTTCAAGAATCGCCAGTGAGCCATTGGTAGCCTTCAGTTTAAATCTCAATCCCGCTTCAATGAATACATGCATTGATTCCTGCACAGCGCCGTGTTTGGAGTGATAGGTTACCTGCATTTCAGGTATCGAAATGGTATGACTGCCATCCGCAGTTGCCTCCAGGATTCTTTCCATGCTGCGAAGTTAATTACTACTTTCGGGTATGTCATATTTTGATCACCTTTCACTGGATAAGAAAATGGCTTCCATCCTTGACGGAGAGCCCTTCGTGCTTAAAAAACAAAAGCGGCTGGATTTCTATCTGTGCAGTTCTATTATGAGTCAACAGTTGTCTGTAAAGGTGGCTGCCGTAATCAAGCAGCGATTCTTATCACTGTATGATGGTAATCTGCCTCATCCGCAACAGATCCTGGAGACGCCTTTTGAAACATTACGGGGAATCGGTTTGTCCAATGCCAAAGTAAACTATGTACAGAATGTGGCGCGTTTTGCCCTTGAAGAGGGGATGGATTACAAAAAACTCAACAAGCTTTCCAATGAAGAGGTAATTGCCTATCTCACACAGATCAAAGGTGTTGGCAGATGGACGGTAGAAATGTTGCTCATGTTCGCCATGGCAAGAGAAGATGTGTTTGCTATTGATGATCTGGGTATTCAGATGGCGATGAAAAGACTCTATCGCCTCGATGATGCTGACCGAAAATTATTCAGGGAAAAAATGATGAAGATCTCAAAGAAATGGGCTCCCTATCGGACCTATGCCTGCGTGCATTTATGGAGATGGAAAGATAATGGGCCGGCTGTTTAATGCATCCTGGTTACAGTTACATAACTAATCTCATTCCGGATCACCTTGAATTTTTTTAACAGGATCCGCTGGGGCTTTACCCATTCAAAAACCAGTTCATCCGCACAGGAGGATGGAATTTTATATACTTTTTCAAAGCTGGAGCCAACCATTTTGTCTTCATGTACCAACTCGCCTTCCTGATCACGCACAAATAATGTGGTCTTTTCTTTTTTTGGAGTATTCAGTCGGGCTTTGAAAAACAGGTAACCGTCTTCCGCTTTTAGAAATTCGATTGAAGCTGCACTAGTATTTGTTTGCCCGTTTACTGAAAGCAAACAAGCGAAAAAAAATCCCATTAGAAAAAGGATTCTTGCCCCTATGGTAGTACAATTTTTCATGCCTGAAAACTACCTTCCTAAAGTTACCAAAAAATTAATTCCCTGTTATCAAATCAAACTCTTTTAACAACGCGATCAGTCGGGGTTGGTTCACTAATCTGCGATCCATCTGATTCCGGACACTATCAGATATAAACCAGTTCATGGCATAGGGACCTTTGGAAAGCGTATCACCCGGTACGTCCGGATCATTGTACAAATGGATGGGGATGTATTCAAAAGACCTGAAAACTCCTTTTGTCCCCTGTTGCTGCAGGTCCTGAATATAGGTGATAAAGCGGCGGTCATTCACTGTTGTCTGCATATCAAATGCACCGGTGATGGTGAGCAACGGCGAGAGCAGATCGTTGACAAATGGACCGATCGGTTTTAATGGAACAGTCCCCTGTGGACTGTTGGTTATCTGAATTACCCGAATGTTCAGTTTTGCTGATCGTTTGCGGATTTCATCATCCGGGCTGACAGCTGCCAGTTTAAGAAGCGTCCGGATCATTTCCTGCACAGCACCGGCTCCTGAATTGTCAAAATACCCTCCGTCTACGAAATAATGCGCCCTGGTAGTGTCTGTACCGTTGGGAGAGGAGGGAGTTTTGATCTGGTTGATGCGTCCTGCGGGACTGATATAGGGAAATCTGGCTCCCAATATCGTGGCTGTGCTTAGACGGATGGTTTGATCTTTTGGCAAAAGTGCCGCAACATCTACCCTGCGGTTGAAAACATTCGGAGCGATATGAATATTGGACACCACTCCGGGGCTTCCATCTTTAACCCGGGTGGTATTGATGAAAAGTACAGGCAGGGAATGCGGTACTCCGGTTTTGGTAAGGCACTGATCAAACCAGGTACTGTCGAAGCCCACCCGATAATAGGATGCATCAATACCTCTTTCAATGGCCTGCTCCAATGCTTCCGCACGATCTTCATTAGGCACAATCTTGTTAAGCAGCGGTATGTAGTTGAAGAAATCCGGTCCCAGCATCCTTGCCAGTGTGAAACTTAAAAAATCCTGGCGCAGGAACTCACGGCCCGAAGCTTCAAATCCCTTTACCGGTTCTTTATTTTGCTGGTGTAGTAAGGTGGTGTAAAAATTGGCAATACCCAACCCGCCTCCGGAAGTGCCTGATAAACAAAAAAGATGACGGGAGAAACGGCCACGGGGATCCTGTAATGACGCATCTTCCAGTTTGCCTAAAACAGAAGCTACCCAATAAGCTGATCTGGATGCGCCGCCATTTGCCAATACCAGGTACATATCATACGAAGTTGCTGTATCAATTTCCGGCCTTGATTTTACCCAGTGATAAAAATATTCGGATAACTGCTGCCGCTTTTCATAGATCGCCGGATCCAGTTGCCGCTCCGATAAACGCCCTGTTCTTACAATATGGTGATCCGGTGTTGGAAGAAAAGCTGCAAACAGGAAAATGAAAAAATGAAAATTGACCTGGAATTTACAGGAAAGGGCGGATAGCATATTACCAAAGCCCTGGAGAACTGCGAAGGCAAGCAGGATAACTGCAAAAGGGCCTATTTGTACACTGGCTGCAAGGGAGTTAATTGCAAGGAGGTAAAAGCATAAGCCGATTGCTGCCACCAGGTTAAAAACGGCGAAATAATTTTTCTCTTCGTTCGGCAGGTGTAAAAATTTCATTGACCGCTCCACCAGCCTTTCAAAAGGTTTTGCGGGATGAATGCCCGTTATCCGCCCTGCCTTCGATCCTTCCCTGATCATATGCTGCCGGCGTACATTGATGTACAGCATATAGAGAAAAAACAGGAGCAGTAGCAGCAGCAGAATATAGGGTATTCGACTGAACAGATCATACTTTACATATAAAACCGGCAGCAGCAATACCAGCCCGAATAAACCCCAGGCAATATTCCTTAACAAGGCGGATTTACCCGGCAGTTGCACCAGCCGGATCAGCGTGCGATCAGCTAACCAGGCGAGTAAGGTGGCTCCAATCAGCACCAGGAAAGGTTGTTCCTGAGCCCAGCTCTCGGGAAAAAGAAGCAGGCTCAGTACAATCATAACTACTAACAAACATCCATAACCGATAATTCGGGGAAACCGTTGCAGGAACCGCAATTCCATATCGTATAAGGATGCATAGGCCTGATCACTTAACACCGGATCTATAATCCGTACGGCCTCCCGGTGTTGCCAGCCTTTGATGTAAGCAACCATCCGGGATGAATACCAGCTGACATAAACCCAGAAAAAAATCGCCACCAGGAAGATCATCTTGGCAGCCAGTACATGACCGAAAGCGCCTGCAGTTTCAGTGAAGGAAATCAGTATATCCTGTCCCTGGCTAAGTTGAGAAAATGCTACCATGGCCAGGATGATGAATACCAGCGATGGGAAAAACAGCCAGCAACTCCGGAGCAGGTTCGACAGGAATCGTAAAAAGGGATATTTTCTGAGTCGGATCGATAAGAAAATACTTCCTGTACGCATATGAAAAGGTTTAGTCCACCGGTCGGTTGAGGATCTGCCAGAGCTGGTCTTTTAATTCCTTCAGTCCCTGTTGGGTTACAGAAGATATGAAAAGATGCGGATATTCGGCAGGCAGCTCCTTACTAATGGCTGCTTTTAACTCATCATCCAGCATATCGCTTTTACTTATAGCAATTACAATATCTTTTTCCAGTAATTCAGGGTTGTATTCTTCCAGTTCATTGAGTAAGATTTCAAATTCCTTACGGTGATCCTTGCTGTCGGCAGGTATCAGGAACAGGAGTGCGGAGTTGCGTTCAATATGACGCAGGAACCGGTGCCCCAATCCGCGTCCCTCGGCTGCCCCTTCAATAATTCCGGGCAGGTCGGCAATACAGAAAGATTTTCCGTCCCGGTATTCCACCATTCCCAGTTGAGGGCTTAGCGTCGTAAAGGCATAATCCGCGATCTTGGGTTTGGCAGCGGTGATCACACTTAGCAGGGTGGATTTACCGGCATTCGGGAAACCTACCAGTCCCACATCTGCCAGCACTTTTAATTCCAGTATTTTATAACCCTCCACACCGGGTTCTCCCGGCTGGGCATGCTCAGGCGCCTGGTTGGTAGGAGTAGCAAAACGGGCATTTCCAAGCCCGCCACGGCCGCCTTTCATCAGGATGATTTCTTGTCCGTCTTCCAGGATTTCGGCTTCTTTTTCGCCAGTTTCCTCGTCAAAGGCGATGGTCCCAAGAGGCACGTCAATGTAAATATCCTTTCCGCTCCGACCGGTGGAGTTATTGCCGCTTCCGCTCTCCCCGTTTTCGGCAAGGATGTTTTTGTGATAGCGCAGGTGCAGCAGAGTCCATAGGTTTTTGTTACCACGAAGGATGATATGTGCCCCCCGGCCGCCATCGCCCCCATCGGGACCGGCTTTCGGGTTGAACTTGGTTCGCATGAAATGTTTACTTCCGGCTCCGCCATGACCGCTTCGGCAAAAGACGCGGATCTGGTCAACAAAATTTGATTTCTCTGACACGGTTATATGCTGTTAATGGGCGAAGGTAGTTCATTTGGACAACTGCCATGTTTCATACAGGATCTCCTGGTTTGGACGGTCGGCCGGAAGCTCAGTTAATGGTTCACAAACCTGGCTATATTGCTGCATTTCTTTGGGCAGTGCCTGGTATAAGGCGGTGCCCCTGGTTTTCCAGGAAAGCATTTCGTCACTTACTTCCTTAATGATTTTTCCGGGGTTGCCCACCACCAGGCTTCGGGGTGGAATGATGGTTCCTTCTTTGATAAAACTCAGCGCTCCAATGATAGACTCATCACCCAATTCAACGCGATCCATGATCACCGAGTTCATACCAACCAGGCAATTACGGCCGATCTGAGCGCCATGTACAATGGCACCGTGACCGATATGCGCACCCTGCTTAAGTAATACTGTATAACCTGGAAACATGTGAATGGTGCAGTTTTCCTGCACATTACAGCCGTCTTCCAGTATGATGCCACCCCAGTCGCCACGTAAAGCTGCACCCGGACCAATATAACAATCTTTCCCAATGATCACATTTCCGGTTATGCATGCCTGTGGGTGTACATAGGAACTTGGATGTACTACCGGAATAAATCCTTTGAATGAAATAAACATATTTAAAACTAGTGAAGAATCAGGATTTCGCTTTGATTTTCCGGATCCATCTTACCATTCCGTAAATGATGGCAAATCCTCCGGCGATAAATAAAAAAACGCCCAATACCACTGGGCCTTCACAAGCAATAGCACAGGATAAGGCTGCCAGTAAAAGAAGTAGCAAAACGCCGCCAACTATTATCAGGGCAATCTTACCACCCTGGCCCTTTTGTTGATTCGTTTTTATTTCTTTTTTTAAGGTTCTGTATTGTGCACGTACTTCTTTTCTCCAGGCTTTTCTGGCCAGTTTTTCAGTGGTTGCTTTATTCTCTTCAACAATGCTGCTTGCCTGTAAACCCTGGTAAACATTTATTACCGTCATGTTCCTGTTGAAAGCAACAAGTACAGCAAGATAGCTCATGGCAATGATGGAGATATCCAATAATTTTCTTCGTAAATAAGTACCTAATAACTTTCGCTTTGTTTTAATTTTTGCCGAGTAGATAAAAACATAACCTGCCATAACAAAGCTGATGGCCAGGTAAAACATCCAGATCGGGAGGAAAAATTCAATGTCTTTTAAAATGGCGGCAAGCCAAACCATTAAAATAAACACAAGGATTTGAAGGAAAGCGATAATGATCTTTGCGGTTAGGGGCCAACGGAAGGCCCATATAGAGAGCTGCTT
>JAGKTB010000281.1:0-3975 GCA_018993145.1 Flavihumibacter sp. | reverse complement strand
TTGTAGTGCTCCGGCGCATCGATGCCCTGCTGGAATCTTCTAAAGAGGCTGTTCTGGAAGAGGTACACTTCCAGCGTAACGACCTCCAACAGGTGGAACTGGATCCCAAAGGACTACAGGAAGCTTCCGGTTATGTTTTCTACAATACCAGTACCTGGACGATGGATAAACTCAAGGGTACTGCTACCAACTCCCAGCAAAAACTGATTGCCAATTTCGAGGAATATCTCAACGGCTTCAGCGCCAATATCCAGGAGATCATTGATAAATTCAACCTCCGCGCCCAGATCCGGCACATGGCTTCCAAGGATGTGCTGCTGGATGTCCTCGAGAAATTCACTTCCCCCTATATTAACCTGACGCCCCATGAAAAAAGAGATCCCGAGGGCCGGCCCATGCCTGCCCTCAGCAACCTGGGTATGGGCTATGTTTTTGAGGAACTGATCCGCAAGTTCAATGAAGAAAACAACGAAGAGGCGGGTGAACATTTCACGCCCAGAGAAGTAATCCAGTTAATGACGCACCTGGTGTTTGAACCGCTGAGAGGAAATCTTCTGAATATCATCACCATTTATGACCCGGCTTGCGGTAGTGGGGGTATGCTCACCGAAAGTGAAATTTCCTGGTGGATGAGGAGGGTTAGCTGGATGCAGATTGTAATGTGCAATATTTGCACATTGCAAATTCCGACAAACCAGTTATGTAATACAACCTGGATGTCATCTTTTCGGTGGGCGAAATAAAAAATACTCAGCGGGACCTGATCTATTAAACTGTGTTATTTAACTTTTAATATAGAGCAGTTTAAAACATTCCTCCACATATTCCTGGCTAATCCTTTCCTGCTCCAGCCGATTCTTAGACGATAATTTCAATTCCTCCAACAGTCTTTTTTCTTCCTCTCGTAAGTATTCGAGTTTTTCCGACTTGCTTTTCGAACCAGTTACTGCAAACTCTTTAAACTGTTCAAAGGTTTTCTTATCC
This sequence comes from Flavihumibacter sp., assembly GCA_018993145.1. Lineage (GTDB taxonomy): Bacteria > Bacteroidota > Bacteroidia > Chitinophagales > Chitinophagaceae > Flavihumibacter. The sequence goes on along the minus strand of JAGKTB010000281.1, from coordinate 2,991 downwards.
ATCAGCATACTTTCAGCATGCGGATAATAACTTCTTAATTGATGTAAGATCTGAAATCCATGCTCATCTATATCCCCCCAATAAAGAATTTTCTTTTCATGCAACCAGGCTATATTTTTTAAGGTTGCTATCTTAAATCCTCCACCGCTCCAAACTGCTATAGTGGATGCAAGTGAGGGTAAGGTTAGGAAATTCATCTTATTCTCTGCTAATAATACAGTAGTCACAGGTAATTCAAGCTGGGCAAACTCCCTAACGGGGATGCTCAAATCGGTAAACCCAAAAATGCTCTTCAGGCTATTATCCAAAATCCGCAGACGGACCAGCGGTTCATCATATCGTAGATAATACCGCTCTGCAAATCTGTTAGTGCTGGCATCTCTTATGTGACCGGGGATTAAATAATCCAGTAATGACTGAATGAGTGGCTGATTTTCCTCGATAAACTTTGTATGAACCTGGATGGGTAATTGCCGTATATACAGATCTGGCCGGGGATTCCGAAGAAAATATTGGCAGACTTTTAAAATATGCTCCCATTCGATTCGCTTTTCAGTTAGCCAATTTACGTGATTGTGTATCCATTCTTTCAATTCCGGTATACTTTCAATTAGTCTTCCATAATTGACATTGAACAGTGCCCAGTCTTTTCCCAATCCTGTCAGATGTAAGTAATCCGCCAGCGTTTCAACTACAATACTGTCGGGCAACTCATGACTTCCCATTCGACGCATTCTCTGCTCTTTGGTCACTACCTGGTAGCCGATTCCAGTATTGTTTTTGGAGTTGCGATATAATTGCTCTATTTCCTTTTTTCTTTGTTCAAAATTATCAGTCAGATCGCCGGAATTGGTTTTACCTATTCGCGCTATGGATTTGGGGAAAAATGTCTCCGATGAGATCCTGCTTTGCAAAATTGGTATCCACCATTTTAACGCCTGCTTTTTTATTTCATCCGGACTAATCATTAATTTTCTACCGTTTGTTTTACAGTGTGATGCTGCAACTTCCGAACCTCGTATTCCTCTTTTGTCAGGTTGCTGACTTGGGAATTATTCCCCTCACGGTTGCTTACAAAATGAAAGGAATTCACATGATTTTCAATTACATGTATTTTTTGGAGGGGTGTAACTATCAATAACTGCAGGTCTAATTTCTTAAAGAGTTCCAACCCGTATCGGGTACTTTCATCACTTCCCCTGCCGAATGCTTCATCTATTACCACAAACCGGAAACTCCTGCTTTTTCTTTCCCCAAATTGCAAACCGAATTGATAGGCAAGGGCACTGGCTAATATTGTGTACGCAAGTTTCTCTTTCTGGCCGCCGCTTTTGCCACCTGAGCCTTCATAAAATTCCTTTTCCGTATTATCTGCTCTGAACCGTTCACTCGCATTGAATTCAAACCATTGCCGTACATCTGTTACTGTATTGGTCCATTCTTTGTCACTGTTCTCCATGCTTGCAAACCGATCCAGGATCCGCCTCACCTGTTCATATTTTTCTTCTGTATAGAGTTCATTATTACTGCTGAAAGAGTGGGTATAACATTTTTTTATTTCTTCCTTAAACAAACGCACTTCCTTATTTGGAGTGGCGTCCATCTGAAGAATAATATAAGTGTCCTGTGTTGCATTGTACACTATATCCGATAAATGCTGATTGATGGTTCGTATTTTTTGTTTAATATCGTTTTCGTGTTTATGTAGCTGGTTATCAAAAACAGCGATGCTATTGATGACATTGGTATTCAACTGTTCTTTAAAACGTTCTTCATGCCGCTTTAAATCTTCCCGGTTCAGTTGTTCGTATTTTTTGATGTATTCGGGCATGGCATCAATACTTTCGGGAATTTCACTGTATTCCGCTTTCGAATGATCCTTTATTTCCCGCATCTTTCGTTCAATGGCGGAGCGATGGCCAACTTGTCTGCCTCTTAATTTCCTTAGTTCACCATTATCGCCATTGTATTGTTTTCTGAATTCTTCCAGCCGACTATCAATATTTTTCAGGGTTAGTGGTGTCTCTTTTAATTTTTCCTCAAGTACCGGATACCAGGTGGTTCTGGATGTTTCATTAACATCATTTTTAAGAAGTTCAGTATGTTGAAGTTGCTCTTTGTAAATACCTGCTTTGGTTTTAAGACCTCCTATACCCTCGGTTATTTTTTGCTCATACTCTTTTGTAATCCTGATTTGTGATTCAACTTCTGATTTGTTCTTTTCCAATTGGGTAAGAAGATCATTGCTGCCTAATAATTGGTTTCTTTCCAGCTCTAAGGCTGCAATTTTATTTGTATGAAACTGCCAGTTGATTCGGTAAAAATCTTTTACGGCAAGAAGATGATCAATCAATTGCTTTTTACTCAGATTTTCTTTTTCCTTGTTTTCAATTGTTTGAATGGTGGTTTTTATTCCTTCGATTTCGATCACCAGATTTTCAAGATCGGTTTCCAGTAGTTTGATCTTCTCTGTATTCGTCCAGCCTAATACATAGTTTCTTCTGTCGTCAATACGCTTGCGGTCATCTTTAATATGTCGGATACGCCCGCTCTTTATTAATCCCTGTTTGGTAATTCCATACGATAGCGTTGTTAAACTATTTACATCTGTACAGATATAATCACCAAAACTTCGGTATAAATAATTTTCCAGCCAGTTATAAAATTCCGTATCTGGTTTGATTTCTATCTTTAAAACTATACTATCATCTTCTGGTAGTCTGCTGTTTTGGTAGCTCTGGTGAATTTCAGCTTCCAGATAAGTGAGTTTAATGCCTCTGCCATCTCCGCTTTTAAGGGAGTTTTTATTTACATATTGACGTACACTCTGATAGTGCTGGGCTGGAACCAACATGCTGATCCCTGCATCCCGCAGTAGTTTTTCTACTGCTCCCTCCCATTCTTTTTCTTCTTCATTAACCCTTATCAGTTCACCTATGAACGGTAATTCAGTTTCTTCAATACGGAGATCCTGGCATAATTGTATTCTGA
>JAGKTB010000280.1:0-4061 GCA_018993145.1 Flavihumibacter sp. | reverse complement strand
GGAGCCAGGGTATCCGCAATCGCATCAATGCTATACACTTTCCCCTGCTGGCTTTTTTATTTGGAAAAAAAACCAGCAGCAATCAAAATATCAAAGCCTGCAACCTTGCTTTCTGGCGGGCGGATTATGTATTGGTAAATGGATACAACAATGAGTTTTCAGGATGGGGTTGGGAGGATGTAGAATTCGCCACCCGTTTGTTGCAGGCGGGATGTAAGAAAAAAAGATTGAAGATGGCCGGAGTTGCCTATCACCTGCACCATGCCAGTTCAAGTCGGGAGCAGCTCCAGGACAATGAAATCCTGTTTATTGAAACCACTAAAAACCCGCACTGGGTTTGTCCGAATGGATATTACCAGGCATCCTGATACAAGAGTTATGCTGACATTAGATGTGATCATACCGAGCTTCCGAATGAATGAAGCAATTCTTTTACCCATCCTGAATCTCAGACATCCGGATGATGCGATCGTTCAGTTCTTCCTGATGTGCGACAATCCAAATGCAGAATTAAGTCCGGCACTAAAGGAAGCCTGCTCCCAGCCGGGCGTGCATTTTATCAAAAATGAAGTGAACCTGGGAGTTTCGGCTACCCGTAACCGTGGAATTGATCTGAGCCTGGCGGATTGGATCTTATTTCTGGACGATGATATCATACCGGCTGAGGACATATTAGTGCGTTATGCTGAAGGCATCCGCAACCATCCTGAGGAAATTGGATTTATTGGTCCGATTGATTTACCTGCACCAAAGCATCCATTTAACAAGGCTGTAATTGCCAATGGCTCCATGGACATATTTGGAATCGCGCGGGTGAAAGAAGGCTTTGCCTGGGGTGCCACCGCCAATATCCTGTTCAACCGGAAAGCAATAGGTAATCTTCGGTTTTCGGCAGCTTTCCCTAAACTGGGAGGCGGCGAGGATGTGGACTTCAGTTACCAGGTGAGGGATCGCAATCATCGTAAATCATTGAAATGCATTTCCGGTGCATCGGTTACACATCCCTGGTGGGGCAATGAAACACCTGTATGGAGTCGGCCATTTCGCTATGGAATTGGAAACAGTTACTTACCCAACCGTCATCCTGCTTACGCCTATTATGATTTCCTGACAGCACCTGAAACACTGTTGGTCAGTTGTTTCCTGTTACCAGTGTTTGTGTTGATGGGATTGATTAGCTGGACAGCCGCCTTGTATTTTGTACTGGGAGTGCTGGTGATTGAAGCCATCGCAACCGGGATTCAGATCATCAAGCGATCCAAATCTTTTTCACCGGCTGTAATAGTTTACGGGATCGGGCTGCGTTTCATTTATGAGATGGGCTTATTGCAGGGTTCTCTCTCCCGTGGTCAGCTGCAGGAAATCGGCTTGCGCTTCAACTTTGAAGGCAAAACAGCTAACCCACCATTCTATCACAGCAATACCAGGCGCTTGGTGAAATGGATACTTTATCCGGTACTGGTGGGCATATGCCTTAGTCTCTAAGCACCGGTCTGATTAGAACATCCTGGAAAGATTAAACCCGAAACGTATTTCACCTTTGAAGAAACAATCGGTTGTTTCCACCAGGAAAGCACGTTCATTCATGCCGATAGCATTACTGAAATGGAGTTGAAATACATGTCCGCCTGTTTCGATATCAAATCCTACACCCAGGGGGAAATAGTATTCATCGGGCAATTCTGTCAACACAACCTGGTGATCAAATGTGATGGCAAACCGCTTGCTTAGTTTTTGGCGCAGCCCCAATCCCACTGCGAGAAAGGTATTTTGCCAGCTTTCATCGGGTACGTAATTCATATGAAGAAGGGTAGCACTAAGCTGCGCTGAAAATCCGGGAGAAAATTTCCGGCCAGAAATGAGTTGGGCATAAAAGGAAGTACGGTCACCTGCTGTGGGTTTATATCCGGAGGAACTGGTTTCATCGGCAGTGCGAATCATAATTCCGGCAACACCCACCAGGCTGAACCGCGCTGATTTTGATTGTTGTAGCATCCTGATTTTTACCAACCCATCATATTCTTTCCGATAAGTACTTCGACCAATCCCTACCGTTAGCCAGTTACTCAATCCATAATCAAAGCTCATCCGCATGGATGCCTGATCCAGTCCGAATAATTCTTTTACACCATCCGATAATTTTCCAAACCGGTGCAGGATTCTAACATCCAGAGAACCTTTGGCCAGCATTTCAACCGATTGGGCATGAATCACCCGGGTGGAATGGAAGGTCCCGGTTATTTTTGGAGACGCGGCCCCGGCGTTGGATATCAACAAGGAGTCAATCGAAGGCTCCTGGGCATAAACTGATCCCCCGCATAAAAGAAAAAGAAAGAATAGTTTTTTCATATCGTCAATTCGTTGGTTTCATCCAGCCGCTGTTCAGTTCTACGACTAGTTCTTTATTGATATTATCACGCACTAAAGCAGGTATTCGAATCGAAAAATCCTCCGGTTTTATATGAAAGCTGGCAATGGCCACACAATCCTTGTCTTTGAATTCGAGAATTGCAGTACAGGTATGCGGTTGTTCTACACCGTGAATAGTAAGCCAGCCGGTTACCAAAACAGTTTGTTTGCCTGATTTATCAATCGATACAGAACCCGGATCAAATTGTCCGATAAAAATCGCCCTGGGAAACTTATCGGACTCCATATAGGAATCATTAAAATGCTGCTGCATCAGGGCTTTGCGAAATAAGAATCCTTTTACAAGCACGGCAGCTTCCACTTTACCTGATTTGAGATCCAGCAGCAGCACGCCGTTTTTATTTTCAGCCCGAATGGTTTCCAGAGGTGTGACAGATTCAAACCGAATATTCATCAGCCTGGAAGCATATCGTTGTGCATGAACTACCGGTGAGGCACATGTTAAAATAAAAAGCAGGCATCCATTTAAATAATTCATCATCATTCAATATTAATCAGGGTAATAGTTGTGCTCTTGTCAATTGCACATCCATCAGGTAACCGGAACAAAATCCTTTAACGGAAACCGAATCACCGGGCTTAAGTACCGCTATAGTTGATTGTAAACCCGAGTCCAGCAAACAGCTTATGGAGGCAGCTGCGGCGGGCTCACCAAGGTAGATCATAGCTTGCTCCGCATCCATCAGGTTGATGGCTCCCCGTACTTCCAGCCATTTCCCCAGGTACTTTGAATTAGCGGCCGCTTCATCCTGCTGAAACGCTTCCAATAAGGCAGCAGCAGTCAAACTGAAAGCGACGTCCTGGTTATCGGCGCTGGCCGGCTCCTTTTGGTACAGATAATAACCTACTACTGCTACACCTAATAGCAGCACAACGATTCCGTATAGCAATTTCTTAATCACTGGTTTTGCCTCCTGCTGTGATCCAGTCGGTGATGACTTTTTTATCTGCTGCACTTAAAGCCGGACCGCCTTTTGGCATGGTCTCGAGATCAACTGCCTGTGTTTTGATATTGTTTTTCTTTTCAACAATAGCACAATCTGTCCCGAAACTGATACCACTGGCAGGATTGGTTCCGGTATGGCAGCCACTACATTTGGAATTGATGAGGGTTACTACAGCCGTGAACAAAGGACCATTTGCTACAGCCTCAACCGTTGCTGCTTTAGTAGTCTCGCAGCCAGCTGCATCTTTCGCATATACGGTGTAGTTACCTAGTTCCAATCCGGTGAAGTTGTTGGATGCCTGGTAAGTGCCACTGGCATTCAGGCGATAGGTAAAACCTGTACTGCCGGAAGCGGTAACGGTGATGGTTCCTGTTTTCCCACATTTTTCAGACGAACTAACATCAACCGTTACCGAGATAGTTTTTCCGGCGCATGGATCACCATCGGCGACTGTAAAACTTCCGCTTCCAATACAACCATCACTATTCTTTGCACGGATCGTATGGGTACCGGCAGCGAGGTTGGAAAAGGTTCCAGAAGCCTGAAACGGACCATTATTCAGGCTGAAGGTAAAGCCGGAACCGCCTGTTGCAGTAGCTGCAATGGAACCGGTTGTACTACCCGGACCAGCTGTATTCGTAACCGTTCCATTCACTACTATGGTGAGGCCTTCACAAGGATTTG
>JAGKTB010000279.1:0-4657 GCA_018993145.1 Flavihumibacter sp. | reverse complement strand
ATAGGTGGTAAAGGCGGCAAATGATGCCAGGATAACGATGGCAAGCTGCTGCGTACGGGAATCGGGCCCCTTGAGTATCCGGTTCAACATAGCTGTTAATTTACTGAATCCGGATTGAAGATTTCCCTTTGTCTTTCATTACTTTATTGTTATTATAATGACTATATTTCTGTAATGAGTCAATCAAGTTCTGTCTGTATTTCCTGTGGTGCTCCCATGAGTACTAAATTTTGCCCCTCCTGCGGAGAGAAAAAAATTAGTGATTCCGACTTTACACTCTCCCATCTGCTCGAACAGGGTATTGATGTCTTTACTCATCTCGATTCCAAACTGTTTAAATCTGCCAAAGCCCTGGTGTTTAAACCCGGCTTTCTTACTGCAGAATTTATCAGGGGTGTCAGAAAACCCTATATGAAACCCTTTCAGGTTTTCTTTCTATGCAACATCCTCTTTTTCTTTTTCCTGGGCGGCTATGATGTTTTTTATATTCCTGCCAAATGGTTCTTCATCGAAAGCCAATACGGAAGCTCAATCCGGCAATTGGCAGAGCAAACTGCTGCTCACAAAAAGTTGGACCTAAACGCCCTGGCTCAATTGTATGATGCTAAAGTGGTCAATTACTCCAAACTCTTTGTGATAACGCTGGTGCCAGCAATAGCCCTGTTCAGCTGGCCCTTCGGTGGTAAACAGCATCCTCAATATGGAAAGCATGTCATTTTTGCGCTCTACTTTCTTTCCTTCATGATGCTGTTCATGGTGCTTTACGCTAAAATCCTGATCTGGCTGCCTTTCCGGATTCCTCCTATCTGGTTTAATATTCCCTTTCTAACCGGCCTGATAGTATATGTCCGTTTTGCGTTTAATCGATTTCCTGGTCGCTTGGGATTGATAGCCTGGCTGGGTGCCCTATCTGTTGTAGCCGGACTCGTCTTTTCGACTATCCCTTACCGTTGGCTGGTAAGCTGGCTAACCCTGCACTCCATCTGAGTTTGGGCTTTCTTTCCACAGGTGTGAAAAAGATTCAACCCCCACCTTTTACCAGAAGCCTACTTTCGTGTCCAGTTCTTGTCATCACGGCATCGGTTCAGCAGGGCCCAATCCTGCTGATTAATAGGGAACCACGTGTAACTCGTGGGCTGACGGGCAACTGTAATGCGCATACGCGTAAAGCCAGATACCTGCCGATTCTGTTTTGTTAGGACCTTCCCGCGTAAGGTACCGGCATAGGCAACACGCATCGGGACTGCAGACTCTGCAAGCCCAGGACGTATCAGCCCTTGCCCCCGCGGAAAACTGATACATCTATCTAAACATACTACCATGCAAAACGAAGTGTTGCTGAAGGAAAACAAGGATCGGTTTGTGATCCTGCCCATTAAATATCCCGCCATCTGGGAAATGTATAAAAAACATGAAGCCAGCTTCTGGACCGCGGAAGAAATCGATCTGAGTGCTGATCTTGCCGATTGGGCCAACCTGAATGATGGGGAACGTCACTTCATTTCGCATGTACTGGCCTTCTTCGCAGCCAGTGATGGTATCGTAAATGAAAACCTGGCCGTGAACTTCATGAGTGAAGTGCAACTGCCCGAAGCCCGCTGCTTCTATGGTTTCCAGATCATGATGGAAAATATTCACTCCGAAACCTATGCCCTCCTGATTGATACCTACGTGAAAGATCCTGTTGAAAAAGACCGCCTCTTTCATGCCATTGATACCGTTCCCGCTGTTACCAAAAAAGCGGAATGGGCACTGCGCTGGATCGAACAGGGAAATTTTGCGGAACGCCTGGTTGCATTCGCGGCCGTAGAAGGTATTTTCTTCAGTGGTAGTTTCTGCTCCATTTTCTGGCTCAAGAAACGCGGACTCATGCCCGGACTCACCTTCAGCAATGAACTGATCAGTCGCGATGAAGGCATGCACTGCGAATTCGCCTGCCTGCTCTACAGCATGTTATCTGAAAAGCTCTCCCAGGAACAGGTGTACAGCATCATCGGCGATGCGGTTACGATTGAAAAAGAATTCATCACCGATGCGCTACCGGTTGATTTAATCGGGATGAATGCCCGCCTTATGCAGCAATACATTGAATTTGTAGCCGACCGCTGGCTCAGTGAACTCGGTTATCCGAAGATGTTCAATACCGCCAATCCATTTGATTTTATGGAGATGATTTCCCTGCAGGGTAAAACCAACTTCTTTGAAAAAAGAGTAGGGGATTACCAGAAATCAGGCGTAATGACTGGCGCAGCCGGACAGTCCTTCTCCCTCGATGAAGATTTTTAAATTGATTAAAGCGTTTAACCATGTTTGTTATAAAAAGAAACGGTCGTAAAGAGTCCGTAAAATTCGATAAGATCACTGCCCGCATTCAGAAACTCTCCTATGGATTGAGTCCGCTAGTAGATGTACACGATATCGCGAAAAAAACCATTGAAGGTATCTATGATGGGGTAACTACTACCGAACTGGATAACCTCGCTGCAGAAACTGCCGCCAGTCTTACTACCCGCCATCCGGATTATGCCTTACTGGCTTCCCGTATTGCAGTGAGTAACCTGCATAAGAACACGAAGAAATCCTTCAGCGATACCATGCGTGCCTTACACCAATACATTGATGCAGCTACCGGCAAACGTATGCCCCTGATTGCAGATGATGTAATGAATGTTATTGAAGCCAATGCTGAATTACTGGACAGCACTATTATTTATGATCGTGATTTTGGATTTGATTATTTCGGATTCAAAACCCTGGAGAAATCCTATCTCCTGCGCATCAATGGTAAGATTGCCGAACGCCCGCAACATTTGTACATGCGCGTTGCCATCGGTATTCACAAAGACGACCTGGAGCAGGCCATCAAAACCTATAACCTGATGAGTGAGCGCTGGTTCACCCATGCTACGCCCACACTCTTCAATGCTGGTACTCCCAAGCCACAGCTTTCCAGTTGTTTCCTGCTTACGATGAAAGAAGATAGTATTGATGGTATTTATGATACCCTGAAACAAACCGCCAAGATCTCACAGAGTGCGGGTGGAATCGGGCTGGCAATTCACAATATCCGGGCAACTGGTACCTATATCGGTGGCACCAATGGCACCAGCAATGGAATCATTCCGATGCTGCGAGTATTCAATGATACCGCGCGTTATGTAGACCAGGGTGGGGGTAAGCGAAAAGGTGCTTTTGCCATTTACCTGGAGCCCTGGCATGCCGATGTGTTTGAATTCCTGGATCTGCGTAAGAACCATGGTAAGGAAGAACTGCGTGCCCGTGATTTGTTCTATGCACTGTGGATCCCGGATCTGTTTATGAAACGGGTAGAGGACAATGGCGACTGGACATTATTCTGTCCGCACGAAGCACCCGGACTGCAGGATTGCCATGGTGCAGCTTTTGAAGAACTCTACACTACCTACGAGAAAGAAGGTCGCGGGCGCAAAACCATCAAGGCACAGGAACTCTGGTTTGCAATCCTGGATGCACAGATTGAAACCGGAACACCTTACCTCTTGTACAAGGATGCCGCGAATGCCAAATCCAACCAGCAGAACCTGGGAACGATTAAGAGCTCCAATCTCTGTACCGAGATCATGGAATATACCGACCCCAATGAAGTGGCGGTATGTAACCTGGCTTCCCTGGCACTGCCTCGTTTTGTAAAAGATGGCAAGTTTGATTTTGAAAAATTATATGAAGTTACTTACCAGGTAACGCTCAATCTGAATAAGGTAATTGATATCAACTATTACCCGGTAGAGGAAGCAAAGCGATCAAACCTTCGTCACCGCCCGATTGGTTTGGGGGTACAAGGATTGGCGGATGTGTTCATCCTGCTTCGACTGCCTTTCGAATCGGAATTAGCGGCTATGCTAAACCGTAATATTTTCGAAACCATCTATTTTGCTGCCATGACCGCCAGTAAGGACCTGGCCAAAGAGCAGGGCGCTTATGAAACATTTCATGGTTCTCCTTTGTCAAAGGGACAGTTCCAGTTTGATCTATGGAAGGTGGAGCCATCCGGCAGACACGATTGGGAAACACTGCGCAACGAGGTAATTGAACACGGGGTTCGCAACTCCTTGCTGGTTGCACCGATGCCAACTGCTTCTACTTCCCAGATCCTTGGCAACAACGAATGTTTTGAGCCCTATACCTCTAATATTTACAGTCGCAGGGTGTTGAGTGGAGAATTTGTGATCGTGAACAAACACCTGTTGAAAGACCTGGTAGCCTTGGGCTTGTGGGATAATGACATGAAAAACCGGATCATCGCGGCCAATGGCTCTATCCAGCAGATCACCAGCATTCCGGAAGAGATCCGTGAGTTGTATAAAACCGTTTGGGAAATCAAACAGCGGACCATCATTGATATGGCGGCCGATAGGGGAGCCTATATCTGCCAGAGCCAGAGCCTGAACCTGTTTGTAAGCAATCCAACTGCCTCTAAGTTAACCTCCATGCATTTTTACGCCTGGAAAAAGGGACTGAAAACCGGCATGTATTACCTGCGCACGCAGGCTGCTGCCCAGGCGGTTCAGTTTACGGTGGAAAAGCAGGGCGGACAAACTATGACACCGGTGGTGGATCAGTCGCAGGTTGCCGAAGGAGCTGTATGCACCATGCAGGATGGATGTATCAGCTGCGGCTC
>JAGKTB010000278.1:0-7724 GCA_018993145.1 Flavihumibacter sp. | reverse complement strand
CAACCGATGGAGGTAAAACCTGGAAGCGCACCCTCTTTGTCAACAATCAAACCGGGGTAAGTGACCTGGTGATGGATCCAACCAATCCATCTATTATGTATGCCGGCACCTGGAGAATCATACGCACACCGTATAGTTTGGAAAGTGGAGGTGAAGGAAGTGGTTTGTGGAAATCTACCGATGGCGGAGAAACCTGGACCAATATCACGGCCTCCAAAGGATTGCCCAAAGGCGTATGGGGAATTGTTGGGGTAGCCATTGCGCCTTCCAATCCGGATAAAGTAGTAGCCCTGATTGAGAATGAAAATGGTGGCTTGTACACCAGCATGGATGCGGGTAAAACCTGGAGCCTGACCAGCAACGACAACAATATCCGCCAGCGTGCCTGGTATTATACCAAAGTGTTCATTGATCCTAAAAATGAAAATGTAATCTATGCGCCGAATGTTGGTTTCATGCGCAGCAGGGATGGTGGCAAAACATTTCAGGGGATCCGCACACCGCACAGCGATCACCATGATTTATGGATTGATCCAAAAGATCCGAATCGCATGATTGTGGCAGATGATGGAGGCGGACAGGTAAGTTATGATGGAGGCAATAGCTGGAGTACTTATATGAACCAGCCAACCGCCCAGATCTATCGTGTGAGTACAGATAATAGTTTTCCGTATCGTATCCTGGGAGCGCAGCAGGATAATTCAACCTTCCGCATTCGGCACAGAAGTTATGGTTCGGTTATATCTGACCGTGACTGGGAAGAAACTGCCGGAGCAGAAAGTGGATATGTAGTTGCCGATCCTTTGAATCCGGATATTGTATACGGAGGAAATTACGGCGGTTATCTGTCACGGTTAGATCATAAAACAGGAGAGAACAGGGCCATCACGGTATGGCCTGATAACCCAATGGGCGCTGGTGCCGATGTATTGAAATATCGTTTCCAGTGGAACTTCCCGATCTTCTTTTCTCCGCATAACCCGAAACGTTTGTATTGTGCGGGTAATGCCTTGTTTGTAACAGAAAATGAAGGTGCAAGCTGGGAGCAGATCTCTCCGGATCTGACAACCAATGATAAATCAAAACAGGGTCCGAGTGGTGGTCCGATTACAAAAGACAATACCAGTGTTGAATACTATTGTACCATTTTCACTGCAGCAGAAAGTGCACTGGAAAAAGATCTGTTGTGGACCGGTTCGGATGATGGATTGGTGCATGTGAGTAAGGATGGCGGAAAAAACTGGACCAATGTTAGTCCGGCTAGCGCTCCCAAATGGATCATGTGGAACGCTATTGAAACACATCCAACCAAAAAAGGAGTAGCATATATCACAGGCACCCGGTACAAGCTGGATGATTTCGAACCCTATGTATATAAGACAACTGATTATGGTGCTACCTGGACGCGCATCACCCGTGGCATTGATCCCCTGCATTTTACCAGGGTAGTACGCGCCGATCACAAACGCGATGGCTTACTTTATGCAGGAACGGAATACGGCATGTATATCAGTTATGATGACGGCGCCAACTGGAGAAAATTTCAGTTGAATTTGCCGGAAGTACCAATTACTGATTTGACCATCAAAGACAATGACCTGATTGTGGCTACACAAGGAAGAGCATTCTGGGTGCTGGATGATTTGACTATGGTACAGGCTTATGATCCTGCCTTGGTGAATAAATCCTTGCATGTGTTTCCGGTTCGGGAAACCTGGAGAATTCGTGCAGCAGGAGGATTCCGCGGAGCAACACCTGTGAATGCTGGAAAGAATCCACCAACCGGTGCAGTGATCAATTTTTATGCAGGCAAAGTGACGGATTCCACCAAAGCAACGGTGACCATCCTGGATAAGCAGAAAGCAGTTATCAAAACCTTCTCTACTCAATCCAAGGAAGATAAACTGGAATTGAATCCGGGCATGAACCAACTCGTTTGGAACCTGTTGTATCCGGAAGGAAAGAAGATTGACGGAATGATTTTATGGAATGGTGTGCCGGGTAGTATCCTGGCGCCTCCCGGTAATTATTTTGCAAGAGTAAAAATTGGCAACGATTCAACAGAAGTTCCCTTTGTAGTGAAAGCCGATCCCAATTACAAAGTGTCTACAGCCGATTATGAAGCACAGTTTGATTTCCTCAAACAGGTGCAGGGTACATTTAATGAGGTACAGCAGGCAATTTTGGATATTCGTAGCCTAAGAAACCAGATCAATGATTTTACAGGCAGACAGGGTAAGGGCATTCCGGCGGATGTGAAGCAGCAGGCGGACACCATCAACAAACAATTAACCAAAGTGGAGGAAGCGTTGTACCAGACCAAGGCAAAAAGTTTCCAGGATGTACTGAACTTCCCGATCCGCCTCAATGATAAATTATCCGGTGTGTTTGATGCAGCGAACAGTGGTAATATGGCACCTAGTAAACAGGCGAGGGATGTATATGCGGATCTTAAGCAACAGGCGCAGATAGAATTGAACCGGTTGGAGCAACTGAAATCGGGACAAATAGCCGAGTTCAACAAGCTGATCCGGGAGAAGAGTCTGCCTGTGATCGGGATCAAACCGGACTAATAATTTTACCTCGATATGCGATTATTGAATTCAGGAGAGCGTGCGTTTTGTAACCAGTTAGCTGGTTACAAAACGCCGCATTTTTATTTTGGTGAGCTGGTAGATCGGCGATTGAAAAATGCCCTGGTTAAAGTTGATACAGCACTTGAAAAAGTAAAACTGGTGGTGCCTGCATCGGCGTCGAAAGAAGAATCAGAAGAAAAGCGATTTAGCGCCATCGCAGAATTAATAGTCATGGTTTCCATATTGGAATTATTGGAGAAGGATGGGTATGTATTATTATATCGGGTATCCGGACGTACACAGGAACAATATGAATTTGGGAATAAGGAACTTGGGTCGGTTGCTACAGAGGAAGCCACCATTATTGATGAAAGAACAATCAGCTTGTTATGTAAGTACAGCTTAATGGATATTATCCCTACGGATGAATTCCGGCGTTTTTGCAGCAGGGGTTTTATTGCAAGAGATGAACAGCGCTTTCAGCGGCAGATCCATTTTACAGTTGGCGCTTTGTCTGTTTCAACCTTGCTGCTGGTATTGAATATGGCATTTACTTTTTGGCCTAAAATGACGGGAGAGTCAAAGAAAACCCTGATCAAACTTGATTCGATGATCACTGATATTCATGAAATCCGGTCTACTCTTTTTTCGCCTAAAAAAACCGACAGTCTGCAGATAAAATGAGCCCTATTTTTTGATGGATTTCTTAGCTGCATTTTCTTTCACTCTGAAAGCGGTGATTTTCTTCACCAGGTCCAGCGGCAATTTTTTATCATAAGGAAACTGGATCGCGCCCTTGGAAGTAGGGTATGGTACAAGTGCCTTTTCAAATTGGGTGATTCCACTTGGAGAAGGATAAAATCCTATATGGTTTTTATTGGCAGCAAAATGCACCAGGTTGCCATGCAGCACAAAAGTGGGCATACCATACTTGATGGCTTCTGTAGCCTCCGGAGCAGCCTGCTGAATCGTTTGACGTAGTTGTTTTAAGAGTTCCTGTATCTCCTGCGGGAAACCGGCTATATATGCGTCAATGGATTCAACTGTTTTCATGTTGATGTTGTTTCCACTAAGCTAAGCCTGATTTTCAAAAAGCAGCGGGTGTGCTTCCGCCAAATATGGGGTGATTAGAAGCGCTTGCCATAGGAGAAACCGACATAGGGCAATGTATAACCATCATAAGTGCCAATAAATGCACCCAGGTTGATTCTCCACATGTAATTGTTACGGGTGTGTTTGCGCAATCCGAAGGTGGGCATGATTATATGATCTATTTCAATATCCACCTGGTTTTTTTGCTGTCTGTCATAAGTAAGGATTGGCGTATGTCCCAACGCAGCTTCCAGGAACTGAAATTCGTTCTTTAGTGGAATCAGATAGTTGATTGCAATGGGTATGGTAAGTGCTGGATCGTATTCATAATAGTACCCCAATCCCGCGCGCATCCCAAATCCTGGTTTTTTGGAAAACTGGCGTTCGTAGTTAAATGATCCAAACAGACCATTGCCACCGGCTTCAAAATAGGCAAAATTGCGGGAGAAGGAAGATTGTGCCTGGGCCGCACAGGTAAGTGCCATGCCCAGCAAAAGCAGTGTACATTTTCTCATAGTGTGAATAAGGTTATGCCTCTAAACTAATACATCCCTTACAAACCCGCAAATACAAAAGGCTTAAAAACTGTTATAAATTTCAGTTCCTGATAGAATCAGTTAAAACACCCATTGCATAAGTAGTTTTTAAGCAGTAAATTTGAGTGTAAACCCAAATGGTATGTTTGGAGAAGCAAAAAAATTACACCTCATTGAGGAAATACTGAAAATTGAGGATGCTCAATTGTTGGCGGAGGTGGAACATGTCATTGCCAAAGCCAAGCTGTATAAAGTTGGTCGCAGGAGTTTTGCTTCCTTTTCGAATTTGTGGACTGAGGAAGAAATCGATGAATTGGAAAAGATAATTGCAGAAGGTTGCGAGCAAATCAATCCGGATGACTGGAAGTAAATGCCTGCTGGATACCAGCGTAATAATCAATACTTTTAGAGCACACAGTACTATTATTGAACAATTAGATGCTCTGGATGAAGTATATGTGCCTTTAACTGTAATCGGTGAATTATATTTTGGAGCATATAAATCTGCGAATCCGGTAAAGCATATCGCAAGATTGAAATTATTTTTATCCAACTGTATTGCATTAAATCCTGATTTAGAAACAGCGGACTTTTATGGAAGTATCAAAGCTTCCTTAATGACAAAAGGAAAACCTATTCCTGAAAATGATATATGGATAGCTGCAATAGCAAAACAGTGGCAGCTTCCTTTATATACAAATGATAAGCATTTTAGTGAAGTAGATGGAGTATTTTTATTTGGTAAATAAGTTTTTGCGGGATATAAGCTGAATGGTATACCCCTTCCTCCTAAAGTACTCCAGCAACCCACCTTCCTCTTCCAGTAGGTTATCTATGGAGGCAAGTACCAAATTACTATACTGGCTATTTCTTTCTATTTCACCTTTCCAATATAGCGTTCTTCGAGTGATCAACTGAGCATATTCAGCCGGATGCGCTTTTATCTTTTCCCGCAAACCCGCTTTCAGGCAAGCTGTATCCTGCTTAAGATAACAATCCCGCCGTTCTTTTAACTCCTGCAAATAAACACTATCATTTCGCGTCAGTTGCACCAGCCAGTCCGGCGGATACAATTTCGCCAATGCTTCAAATGCCCCCTGGGTTAAAGCAGGCTGATCCAGTTTGTAAATGCGTTTTCCTTTCTTCTCTGCCAGGTGCAACAAATACCTATCTGGTTTGATGTACTGCTCATTCCCATACCGGATCTGCTGATCCATCACAATCGGTATATAATAGCTGAGTTGTTTGAATACCCTTTTCTTAATTCCAAATCTGGAATGATAATAGGTATATACCTTTCCTGCTTCTTCCCGGCCGATAACATCTTCCAGTCGCTGTTGATTGGGATAAGACATAATTTTGATTCTTTCCCTCGCATTTGCCAATTGACGCAGCCCTTTGTCTTCATAAAAGCTTTCTGTAAATACAAGTTCCACTTCATCAAGTAAGGAATCCAGCAAGGGAGTAAACTGAAACTGATCCCGGCTTAATGGGCTGTAAGTGCCAATGAGATAAGTGGTCGTGTCCCTACCCGGACTCACCACTTTATAAACTACCTGACTCCTGCTTTTAATGGAAAGAACCAGGCAGCAAAAGAGCAGTATATTTTTTAACCAACCCATATTATTTGTTATCGGGGTCAAGGTTGGGCAGCGTTTTTTTTGGGAAGCGTTTGTCTGTAATCAGACAATCTAAAGTGTATAAATCTATGTCAAGAAAATTTGCCATGATATGAATGGGAGTGCCTGTCATTTTGTAGTTCATCCTCATTGCAAAGCGCTTTATAAAATTGCGCTCCCTTTTAATGAATTTTTCCGGGTTTTTAACCAGGACAACCAAATAGCTGTTACTTCCCGAGTTACTTATGTTTATTTTCCTGATTTCTTTCCAGGATATGAAGCCTGCTGCTACACCACTGGTATTATCTGTCAATCCTTCATCGGAGAGAATTAGTCCTGCTTTTGTTTTGAAAATTTTGATCAGCATTACAAATGCCAGGAGTCCAAAAAACAATACTCCAGCCAGACCGATTATGAAAAAAATGAACTTGCCAACCAGCTGATTTTTGGCAAGTAGCGCACTATTGATCATCCAGCCGCCTAGAAGAACAAAAACCATTGCACCCAATAGATAAAGACCAATCTTTATCTTTTTTAATGGAATTTCAACTTCCTGGTTGTGCTTCACTTCTATCTGTTGCATGTTGTAAAATTTGTGGATCCTTGCTGGTAATGTTCCCATCAAATTAGGAATACCAGGAAGCCAGCCGCTACAGGTAGAAATAGGATCATCAGCACGGAAGGATTGACCCGAGAATTCTGTTTAATAATTGATCTGCTTTTGACGGATAGTCTTACACATTTTGAGAATAAGCTCCTGCCGCAAGACCTAATTTTTAACGCATCAGGAAAGTCCAGTATTTTTAAAGCAAAGCCGCTCCAATGAAAAGAATACTGTTCTTAGTCCTGTTATGTAATTCAACAATGCTTTTTTCCCAGGAAGCTAAAAAGCGATTAACCTTATCCGTTGCACCTGCTTTTCCTTTAGGCAAGTGGGCGGAAAAAGAGCAGCCAATTGAAACTGCCGGATATGCTTCATCCGGGCAATCTTTTCACGTACGCTATACTAATGATTTTTCGGCCAACTGGGGATGGTTTTTGATGTTGAAGGGGCAGCGGAATCAATTGAATGCAGATAAGTTGAGCGACTATCACAATACCCATCCATTTCCGATTGAGGGAGTGGTGGTGGGGCCCGGACCACTACCCCCGGCTCAAGTGGATATAGAGAATTGGTCGTTTAAGAAAAAGAACTGGATGACTGCTACGGCGATGGGAGGTTTCTATCGGATCATACCTGCCGGAAAGCGATCTGTGTTTCTTCCGGAACTGGGACTGGGATTGATCTATGCCAAACTGCCCGATTTTCTGGGATCTGCGCAGGATGGAAACCAAAGCGCTTCACTTACCCGAAAAGGTAAGCATGGAGTGGGATTGGCCTATTCAGTCGGACTGAATGCCCGGCATCGTCTGAATGAGAAATACGATATCTTCAGTAGCCTGGCTTACTTTGGTTCTTCGGCAGTAAAATTCAATGATATCAGCACCACCCGGTTTTATACAAATGGAACAATTGTGTCAGAAGCAGTAACTACAACGGATCATCAGCAGGTGTTTGCTTCACTGAATTTGTATATAGGAGTGGGTATTAAATTATAACTTAATCAAGTTGTTGACAATGTTATCAGCAATATGCCCCAGTTCTGTCTGAGCTGTATTGTCGGCCTGATTCGTTAGGAGTACAATTGCAATTGCCAATTCTGGATAAATCACAGCATAACTGGAAAACCCGAATGTGCCGCCACTTTGCCAAATTTTCCTGTGCTTTTTTGGGGTTAGGATTTCCTGCCAGTTAAGTCCAATAGCATACTGGTTAATATCTCCTGTTGTAACCTTATGTGAGAGCGCCACTACTTCATTTGTTTCATCCAAATGAAATTTTAAATACTGTAACATATCCG
>JAGKTB010000018.1:0-4629 GCA_018993145.1 Flavihumibacter sp. | reverse complement strand
GCATTGAACCTGGGATATAATTCCCGCACTTTCCAGGAACCATCCGGATATTTCAACTTTAAATAGGCTGTCAATAGTTTACTCAATGGCTTATTGCCATAGCGGTCAGCAAAAAAGGGTGCCTGGAAAAAATCATCTTCTTTTATGTTTGGATCAGAAGGTAAATCTGCCAGGTAATTGATTACTGCAGCACTGTCTTTTTTTTGTTGATAGTAGGTGATCTTTTCATTGAAACTTGCATCTTTTGGCAAGCCCTGCTCATAATATTTTTCGAAAAAATAATTGGCTTTTTTCTCGTCCGGTTCAAAGCCCATTCTTTCTCCACTTCCCCGATAAAAATTCCACATGCTGTAATAAGATTCCTTTATCGGTTCGCCTGAATCATCCATCACAAAAAAGGCATAGCCCTTCTTGTCATTATTATCCGTTTCTTTTCCTGCAACAATTTTTACAAAAAATGCAGCGGCACTGTCTGGCAATTGAAAATTACCTGTCCAGTTGGTTTTATTTTTTTTCAACTGCAGCTCACTAGCTTCCATTCTTTTTCCGATAAAATAGTAGATAGCCGCTGTTAATATGGGTTGCTTTTTGAAAGTTGCCGATTCCGGCTGGTAGTTAAAGGTGATTTTGCTACCTGGACGAGGAGATTCCGGTTGTATCTGTAAGCGGGAATAGCTTACCTGTTGAGCAATAGCAGAAATGCCGGTGGCAATTGCAGTCAGCAAGAGCAGTAGTTTTTTCATTCCGTAAGGTTTATGTTACCATAAATGTACCGCATAAAAAGAAATCCGTTTAAGCCGGGAAGCGTTAAACGGATTATAAAATTTTACTACATTAAACTGGGATGCTTATGCGCCAGGATCCGGACCGGGTTTGGGTCCTTTTGGAGCTCCACCTTCCTGAGTTGGACCACCTCTCTGCCCCTTAGGATTTCCGCCCTGCGGCCTTGGTGGACGTGGGCCTCTTTCCTGTTGCTGTGGTTTTGCGGGTCTTGGTCCCTGCTGTTTTTGCTGTGGACCAGGTTGCTGAGCTCCTCCCTGTTGCTGACCACCACCCTGCGCCGGACGATTTTGCTGCGGCCTGCCCTGTTGGGTTGCCGGAGTTTTTCCCTGCTGTTGGGGACCAGCTGGTCGATTTCCTCCTTTCTGTCTTTGTTGTTGCTGTTGCTGCTGTTGTTGTTTTCTGCGGCGATCATTCTTCTCCAGGCTGCGCAGGCTGATTTGTCCTACAACATCCACAAATTCCGGCTCAACCTCCTTGGGTTTGGTACTCGTTACATCTACCGCTTCCAGTTCATCCGGAATGATTCCCTGTGCATTCTGAGATAAAATTTTGCGCACCCTTTCAATAGTCAACGGATACTGTTTATTGCTCTCCGGCAATATATACCACATGAGGTTTTTGAAAATATCCTTCTTGATCAGCGTTGCCGTTCCTTTTGCAACCCGAATGGTATCTGCGCGATCCGGAAAACTTTGAAGCGCATCCAGGTAGGTATCCAGCTCATAATTCAGACAGCATTTCAAACGGCCACATTGTCCGCTTAATTTGGTCTGGTTAATACTCAGGTTCTGGTAACGGGCTGCCGTCGTATTTACACTTTTGAAATCTGTAAGCCAGGTACTGCAACAAAGTTCCCGACCGCAGCTACCAATTCCACCAACTTTTGCGGCTTCCTGGCGGGCCCCGATCTGTCGCATTTCAACTTTCACTTTGAACTCGCTGGCGTATATTTTGATTAACTCACGAAAATCCACCCGATCATCCGCTATATAAAAGAAGGTTGCTTTTCGTCCGTCTGCCTGGATCTCTACTTCGCTGATCTTCATTTCCAGTTTTAACTGGCGGGCGATGGCACGTGCGCGGATCAAGGCTTCTGCTTCCCGGGCCTTATTGGTTTTCAGCAATTCCAGGTCCCGTTCATTCGCCCTGCGCAATACTTTTTTCATCTCGGGGTCAAACTCATTTACCCCCCGTTTTTTCATTTGAATGCGTACGATCTCACCCATCAGATTTACTTCGCCAACATCCACTCCGCTTACTCCTTCTACTGTTACCAGTTCACCCTTTTCAAAAACGGTGAGGGTATTGTTGCGAAAAAAATCCTTTCTGCTGCCATTATTAAAAGAAATCTCAACCACTTTACATGCCGCTTCCGGATCTGCAAAAGGGAGATTCTGTAGCCAGTCGTACGCATTCATCCGGTTGCATCCGCCCGTTGCGCATCCGCCGTTGCTTTTACAACCATTTGGTTTTCCTGTTCCACAACTACTGCATCCCATATATGTGTAATAAAATGAATGTGAATTAATTGTATTTTACAAATATAGGCGAAAACTACCACGGCTCCACCCTGGCCCGATCGCGAAGAATATGGAATAACTGGAGGCTCAAAGCATGAAAGAGCATTTTCGCATTAGCATTTCTTTCAATATAATAGGCTGCTTTATCCAATTCCTCCACAATGGCTTCCTGTTGTGCCATGTCGGCCATCTTATTAATCCGAAGTATGAAGTCTCGTTCGGCAACGGGAAGATTGGATGCCCAATCACTGTTTTCACCTAAAATCCGGATCCTTATGCTTTGTTGCAGCAGGTGATTGAAGAAACGCAGGAATTGCTTTTGCTTTTCGCGCCCCTGTTTGCTTATGTCCTCGATCCATTTAACCAGGGATACGGGTCCATTTTTCAGGATGGCATTCAGCCATTCCCGAACCAGTAATTGCCAGTCTTCGCCTGCATGATTCAGTTCGGCAAGCGCTTCGCGATAATTTCCCTCTGTGATGGCTGCAATCTGCCGCGCCTGTTTTTCATCTACACCTAGTTTCGCTATCAATGCATGCGCAACGTCCTGATCCGAAAGGGGGGGAATTCTTACCAGCTGACAACGCGATAATATGGTTGGCAGGATTAATGCTTCGCTTTCCGCTACTAACAGAAAGAGTGTATTGGGTGGGGGCTCTTCAATCAGTTTAAGCAGTTTGTTGCCTTCCTTGCCCAGCATTTCCGGCATCCACATGATAAGGATCTTGTACTTGCTTTCAAAGGTTTTCAGGCTTAGCTTCCGGATGATCTCATTACATTCTTCAGAAGTAATATTACCCTGTTTGTTTTCTGCCTGGATGAACTGCAGCCAGTCGTACAAACTTCCATAAGGCTGCTCTCCGATAAAATTTCTCCACTGGGTTATATAGTCCGTACTGATGGGCTTGTCGCCACTTTTCTTAGGTATTACCGGATATGAATAATGTATGTCTGGGTGCACCAGTGCAGTAGCTTTTGTGCAGGCTGCACAACTACCACAGGCTACGGATGGAAATACAATTTCTCCGTCCGGTTCGGGTTCACCAAAGAGGGAGAGACCTTGTGGCACCGGGTTCAATGCCTGTTGGACTTTCTCGCAAACTATATATTGTGAAAATGCAAGCGCCAGGGGTAATCCGCCAGAGCCATCTTTCCCTAACAAAAGCAGCGCATGGCTCAATCGGTTGGATTGAACCATGTCGCGCAATTGATCTTTTATTTCTTCCTGGCCTACTATATCGTCGAAAAACATTCGGCGAATATACTAATTCAGGTACTTGGTAATTGCTTCGTCAGTGGGTTTAACACCGCTGGGGAATACAGCCAGCAGTTTGCCGTTTTCATCAATCAGGAATTTGGTAAAATTCCATTTGATTGGTTCTTTTACTCCCATCTTACCCGCTTCTTCGGTGAGGTATTTAAACAGGGGATG
Source organism: Flavihumibacter sp. (assembly GCA_018993145.1). GTDB lineage: Bacteria > Bacteroidota > Bacteroidia > Chitinophagales > Chitinophagaceae > Flavihumibacter. The sequence goes on along the minus strand of JAGKTB010000018.1, from coordinate 894 downwards.
GATATCGGATCCTTTCACACTTACTTTTTCGGCCATCGGAAAACTTACCCCAAAGTTTTTCTTACAGAAACTGGCGATCTCTTCATTGGAGCCTGGTTCCTGTCCGCCGAAATTGTTGGCGGGAAAACCTACCACCGTTACTTTTGAACCGTACTTTTCATGCAGTTCCTGGAGGTCAGCATATTGCTTGGTATAACCACATTTGGAGGCGGTGTTCACGATCAGCATTTTTTTGCCTTTGAACTGGGCCATATCCATTGGTTTACCATCAAGTGTCTTTAATTTGAAATCGTAAATACCTGTAGTAGCCATCAGCAACATAGATGTTATTAATGTTTTGAGCATAAGAATACATTTATCAGTAATCTAACAAATATCCGTCATTATTGTTTTTCATAAGCACCGAGGTCGGGCATCCCGACAGGTCTTTTTTTCCCATCCAGGTCAAGCGTTGTTCCGGTGATGATTCCACGGTCGATAGCAGGAGACGTATCTTTAAGCCGGAAATTATAGCTGCCGGATCCCGGTTCCAGCAATTCAAATTGCGGATCAAGATTGGTTTCAGTATCAACTACTTCGATATGCTGCACGGGCTGGCTCATTTTCCAGATACCAGTTTCAAACCGGACCAGGTAGGGCTGCGTACCTTCCCGAAGAGCTACCATTTCATTTTCGACAGTACCGCCTCCACTCCATATTATACTGTTGCGAAATACCGCCTCCAGTGAAGCTTGCACCGGATTGCCATTTACCAGAACCGAGTTGCTGATTAATACCACCGGATCTTTGTGTACAATAAGATTATTGGAATAAGCAGCAAGCGTGGCATGATTAAAATTATATTTTCCGCCGCCGCCAATCTGCAGGTTCTTGCCACAATTACTGATAAGCAGG
>JAGKTB010000017.1:0-9549 GCA_018993145.1 Flavihumibacter sp. | reverse complement strand
TAGGAACGGTTCAGTGATTCCAGCAACCCGGCGCTTTTGGTTTGGTAGTCGACGGCTTTGGCATAATTACCCATCGTGAAATACAACGCTCCGATATTCCCCTGCACCTGGGCAGATTCAAATACCTTGTTCTCTTTTTCAAAATAGGCCAGGGCCGATGTGAATTGCAGCATGGCGCTGTCCAGTTTGCCGGCCTTATAGTAACAGTTACCTAATTTAAGCTGGATGGATGCCGTTCCGCTGGAATCCTTCAATGCTTTTCGAATCGCCATGCCTGTGGAAAGTTCAGCAATAGCGGCATCCAAATTTCCTTTAAGCAGCAGGGCAGTGCCATAATCATTGCGGGCCTGTGCTTCCAGGGTTGGATTGGATATCCGGGAAGCTACTGCTACAGCCTGCTGACCGTAATGGATAGCCGAATCTATAGAAACAGGCAGGTAGGCCCAGCAGAGATCGCTGAGCAGCTTAGCCTGTTCAGCTGCATTGGTTGTTTTTTTGAAAACAACTTTCAGGGAATCGGTTTCGGAATTGTTTTGAGCTGTCAGCAGCAATGCATTCAGTACAAATGCCAATAGCAGTACTGCAGGTTTAAAAACTATGTACATACGGTGGTTGGGTTCTGAAGTGAATTTAAACAATTCATACAAACGGATAGGAGTAAACGCAGTAATACGAAGAATTGCGTATTGTGGATGGACCAGAATGTCTGGATTTTTACTGAAAAATGTATTTCCCCATGAAAAAAATCCTATTCCTGTTATTACCAGCCAGTTTATTAGTAACCGAATCCGCCTTCAGCCAGGTTACAGAAAAGGAGGCCAGTAAGTTTTTTGCTCCCAAAGGCAATCATCGATCTCCTTTCAAAGGGGAAACCGAAGCCTGTTTAACCAGTGTGAATCTGCAATTCAAACTTGCCTCGCGCGAATACATTGAGAAGCGGGGGGCCGGCAATATTATTTCCTGGGCCTTCCTGGAGGGCATCGATGAACAATTGATGCAGGAGATTGCAAATGAATATTACGTGCGACTGGCTGCAAAGCTGAAAGAAAATGGTATTGGATTATCCGAGGAGTATCGTGAATCCGATTCCTACAAAAAATTAGTAGAGAAAAATTCAGACCGCAACCGGGAAGTGTTTAAAAAGAACTGGGGTGTGAGTCGCATCATTACGGCCAATGAAGCTCCCTATATTGAATATCCGGTAGGTATGATGGGTCCCCATTCATCTTTAGGTAATGATTTGAAGAAACCAGTTGGGCAGGTATTCATCACCATCGACTTTGCTGAGTTTGTATTGAAGATCAGTCAGTCGGCCCGCGATATCCAGGGTATTACCACCACCAAATCCAAATCTACCCTGATTCCGCGAATCCGTATTGAAGGTGTATCGCAAGGTGCCAAGATGCGGGGCGATGGCAGTTATGCTATGTTTACCGGTCGCAACTGGGGCTATACCAATGCCATCATGCCGAACGATAAAGCACTCCATTCAGATCTGGGATATGCACTGGAAACGCAGGCCAGTAAAGGCATGCCGGAAACCATGAAGCGCTTTAAGTCAAATGTAGCAGGTGATATGGCAGCCATTTTCAGTGGCGGACTGGTAGGTAATGGTCGCGCTACCGGCGAGTTCACTTACACGGTAAAAGCTGATCCGGCCTTGTACAAAAAAGCAGTGCTGGATGCATTGGATACCTTCAATAATTACCTGGTAGCTTATATCAGCGCAAATCGCTAGTGAAGTTGGTTTTTCCTGGCTCCCCGGGCAATTTTTTTGTCCGGGGATTTTGTTTTTCTGCCTTCTTTGTAGTTCAACCGAATAATACATATATTGGCTGAAATTAATATCATTTTCAGCCTATTACAAGATGAGCGATAACAGCGAGCAAATAAATCAACTCCTGAGCAAATTAGAACTGCTTTTAAGAAGGCATGAAGAGTTTGCGAAAGAGATTTACAATCTTCGATATCAGATACAGCAACTAAGGGAGGAAAAGCCATTTATTGGCGCGGAAAAATCAACGGTTCCGGAAATTAAAGAATCCAGCCAACCTACAACTACAACCGCGCCGTCGCAAAAGATCACAGAACCTTACCGGCCCCCCACACCAACCATAGTCAAACCGAAAGAAAAATCGGACTGGGAGAAATTTATTGGTGAAAACCTGATCAATAAAATTGGTATTGTAATCACGGTCATTGGTGTGGCAATTGGTGCCAAATATGCCATCGATAAAGAACTTATTAGTCCGCTTACCCGTATTATTCTCGGTTACCTGGTAGGTTTGGGCCTTCTTGGATTTTCAATCAAACTGAAAGCGAAGTACGAAAGTTTCAGCGCTGTTTTATTAAGCGGAGCAATGGCAGTGATGTATTTCATTACCTACACAGCGTATAGTTTATATGAATTATTTCCTCAATGGTTTGCATTTCTGCTGATGTTGCTGTTTACTGTTTTTACTGTAGTGGCGGCCCTACATTACAACCGGCAGGTGATTGCTCTAATTGGACTGGTTGGAGCCTACGCAGTACCTTTTCTGCTAAGCGAGGGATCAGGCAAAGTGGAGATACTTTTCTCCTATATGGCTATTATTAATTTGGGAATCCTGTCCATTGCAGTAAAAAAATATTGGAAACCTCTTTATTACGCTGCTTTTGGATTTACCTGGATAATTTATGCGAGCTGGTTTTCTTTTTTTTATGTACAGGATCAGCATTTTGCTCTAGCGCTTCTTTTCCTGGCTATCAATTTTACCCTTTTTTACCTGACTTTCCTGGCTTATAAACTCCTGCAAAATCAGCAGTTTGTTGTCAGCGATGTGCTGATGCTGGTGTTAAACTCATTCCTGTTTTATGGCCTAGGGTATGCAATACTGGCCGACCACCCGACCGGTAAACAATTGTTAGGGCTTTTCACACTGTGTAACGCAATCATTCATTTTATAGTGAGTGCTGTGATTTACCGAAAACAACTGGCAGACCGGACAATATTTTACATGGTATCCGGACTAGTGCTGGTTTTTATCACCATCGCCATTCCCGTACAACTGGACGGCAATTGGGTTACCCTGGTTTGGGCTGGAGAGGCTGCTTTGTTATTTTGGATTGGCCGAGCCAGGCAGGTACCTGTCTATGAAAAAATCTCCTACGTACTGATGCTGCTGGCATTCCTGAGTATGATCCAGGACTGGTCGGTTTTCAATTATAGTTACTTTAAAAACAACCCGGATTCCAGTTTCCTACCGGTATTTAACATCCATTTCCTTACTTATTTACTATTCCTGGGTTCCTTTGGTTTTATCAATTTCCTTCACCACAAAAAAGAATACAAGCCCGCATTTGAATCCCAAAAGGATATCGCATCTGTTATTGCTTATTTTATTCCCGTTATCCTTCTCCTGGTAATGTATCTCGGTATCCGGGTGGAAATTAGCAATTACTGGATGCAACGTTATGTTGATTCCGCTGTTGAAATTAAAGCAGGAAATGAAGCATATCCCAATTATTACTGGAACACTGACCTGATCCAGTTCAAAAATCTTTGGATTACTATCTATACACTTGCTTTCGTTTCCATACTTGCTTTTGTCAACTTCCGGTATTTCAAAAACCGGAACTTTGGTTATGTTAACCTGGTGATCCTACTGCTGGCAATTGCTATTTACCTGACTCAAGGCCTGTACGACCTGAGTGAACTGAGGGAGGCATACCTGAACCAAACCTTATCGGATTACTTTAAGCGAGGTAGTTTTAAGATCACTATTCGGTATATCTCTTTTGCATTTGTTGCATTAGCCCTCTTCACCTGTTATAAATATATCAAACAGGATTTCATGAAACTGGATATGAAACCTGCATTTGATTTCCTGCTGCATGTTTCAATACTATGGATTGCCAGTAGTGAACTGATTAACTGGATGGACATCGCCCATTCTACCCAGTCGTACAAACTAGGATTAAGTATTTTATGGGGATTGTATGCGCTTTTTCTGATAGCACTGGGTATTTGGAAAAAGAATAAACCCCTTCGGATTGGTGCCATCGCCTTATTTGGCATTACGCTGATCAAGCTTTTTACCTACGATATCGCTCATCTGGATACTATTGCTAAAACGATCGTATTTGTGTCCTTAGGAGTATTGCTACTGTTAATTTCGTTCTTATACAACAAGTATAAACATATTATTACGGATGAATTGGAGAACTAACCAACTGGGGTGTGTATTGCTGTTATGTCACTTCTGCGCCTTCACCCAAATAAATGAATATCGTTATAAAAGGGAGCTGAAAGGTATTTCAGCGCAATGGCATACAGTTCAACTGCCTGATGATATCTTTCGTAATTTGAATGATGACTTTTCAGATATTCGAATCTATGGCCTGACTCCGGAACAGGACACGGTAGAAGCGCCTTATTTGCTTAGAATAACAGCAGATAAAATCAGTAACCGTACTATTGACTTTAAAACAATCAATCGGTCAAGCAATGAAAACGGATACTACTTTACTTTTGAAATCCCCACTGTCGAATCTGTCAATCAACTTCAGCTAGATTTTAAACAAGAAAATTTTGACTGGAGGATTAAACTGGAAGGTAGTCAGAACCAGCAAGACTGGTTTACCGTTTTAAACGATTATCGCATTCTTTCTATTAAAAATGAGTCAACAAATTTTAAGTTTACAACGCTGAATTTCCCGGATATAAAGTTCCGGTTTCTCAGGCTTTCCGTTAACAGCTCAGTTAAGCCGGAATTGCTTTCTTCCAGTATAACCAATCAGCATACGATACCCGGGAATAGCCGAAGATACAAGGTGAAGGAATTTACTACCACTGAGAAAAAAGACACCAAACAAACGATAATAGATCTGATGCTGGAATATCCGGTGCCGGTTAGCTCCCTTGAAATCAAAATCAATGATACTGTTGATTACTATCGCCCAATCACCATTCAATATTTAACCGATAGTGTTAAAACAGAACAAGGCTGGATTTTTAATTATCAATCACTGCTATCGGGCACGCTGAACTCTTTTGAAAAGCAGCAATGGGAGTGGGAGAGCAGGCTGGTCCAGAAACTCAAGGTAGTTATTGACAACCAGGATAACCAGACTCTGTCTGTAGGTGAAGTTGTGCTTAAGGGATATGTACATGAATTATTAGCACGTTTCACCATCCCGGGGACCTATGCGTTGTATCATGGAAATAAGAAGGCTTCCAGTCCTGTTTACGATTTGAACCATTTTGCGGACAAAGTTCCGGTTGAAGCTCAGCTGCTGGATATGGGGCCGGAATTGAAAGCCCTGATAAATGATTCTCCTGCGGGGGAGCCTCTTTTCGCTAACAAATTGTGGTTATGGATCGTGATGGGGATTATTATTGTGTTGCTTGGAGTACTTACCTTCAATATGATTACAAAGAAGTGAGACTTGTGCGCTAAATCTATGTTATGCCCAGAACATTTATAAAAAGGTTCCAGACGATTGATCGCTTAATAAGAAATAAAGCAACCGGCACCAGCACACAGCTGGGAGAAAAACTGGGTGTTTCCAGGAGAACTGCTATTGAATTTATTACGGTAATGAAGGAGATGGGGGCTCCGGTTTACTTTTGTAAAATCAAAAATTCCTACTGTTATAAGGAATATGGGTCTTTTAACATTTCCTTTATCAGAGTGCAATAGGGCTGCACTCTGGTAAGGTAGTTTCGCATGAATTATTTACCACCAAAAAAATATTCATGAAGAAGCTAACACTCCTGACACTTGTAGTTGCGGTATTGAGTTACAGTTGTAATGATGGAACCGATCAAACGAAAACTGAACCCCAGCAGGCGCAAACAAAAACAAATGAAAAAGTTCAGCGTGTAATTGATGAACTGGGTTTGGTTTATGTGGAAGAAGGTGCCCAGGATATAATTACCTATGAAGAAGTAAATGCAGCCCAGCAGGCCTGGTGCGATGCACTGGTTAAAATTGGCCAGCTTAAGGAAGAAGGAGGTGATTACAAAGCCTTCGCAGAACAGGTACTATCCGATGCCTATAACTATGATTATGGGAAAGTGTTTTTCAAGCCGACACTTGCCTATGGCGATCAAACTTTCCGTAATAACAAAAAAGGAGCCTTGGCCTACTTTATCGGAGGGGATCCCGACTATCCAAATGACAAAGGCTTTGCGCTTGCTCCCTGGGTGAAGGCCCGATACGATAATGCAGGTGAAAACAACGAAGGCATTCAGATTTATGGATCCGTTGCTATTACAATGGGCAATGTGTGGGTGACAGGTAAAGATGGAAAAGAAGTAATGGTCGATAAAACCTGGGTCTTCAAGAAAGGAAAAGATGGCAAACTCCGCATCATTGTTCATAAATCAGCATTACCATTTAAACCGTAAGAATGATTTTTAAAAAAGTACCGGCTTAGCCGGTACTTTTTTTTATGCCTGGAGATTTCTCCCCCTTTCCATTTTACTAACTCGGTTTGATTTAATTTTAAATAGGTTCACCGATACATCTGATGAATGAGAAAATCGCATCGCGCAATACTGCAGTCTTATGGTATTACATTTACTGAACTTACCGGTACCTGGGAGAACCGGTTTAAAAAGGCTGGGAAACGTATAGAGGCGTGTATTCAGGATAAACACTAAAAAATGATAACAGGAAAAGATTTAATTGACCTGGGTTTTAAACAGGGGAAATGGTTTAAAGAGGTTATAGAATATGCCAATCAACACCAGCTTAGTGGTGATAGTTTGAAACAATATGTGGAATCTGTGCGCCCTAAGTATATGGAACCTCATGCTGCACCTGTTCCGTTTTACAAAAATATCAGGGCGGAAAGTGAAGCGGAAAAGGAGAACGTAGAAATGGTTATGGATGCTATGCATAGTCTGATGACCACACCTACATTAGTTGGTGGTGCAGTAATGCCTGACGCATGTCCAACTGGACCAGGTCAAATTCCGGTTGGAGGTGTTGTGATTGCCAGGAATGCTATTCATCCGTCGATGCATAGTGCTGACATATGTTGTTCTGTGATGATGACAAATTTTGGTAAGCTGTCGCCAAAAGAGGTTTTAGATATGGCTCATTCTGTCACACATTTTGGCGGAGGCGGTCGGGATAGTTTTTCTACCTTACCAAGGGATCTGGAAGAAAAAATTCTACAGAACAGGTATTTGAATACAGAACGCAGCCTGAGTTTTGCAAAATCCCACCTGGCTACTCAGGGAGATGGAAATCATTTTCTATTTGTTGGGGTTTCAAAAAGAACCGGAGAAACTATGCTGGTAACACATCATGGTAGTCGTGGTTTTGGAGCTAATCTGTATACCCAGGGAATGAAAATAGCAGCCTATTTCAGACGTGAGATTTCTCCCCTAACATCAGAAAAGAATGCCTGGATTCCCTTCGACACCGAAGAAGGAAAACTATATTGGGAAGCACTGCAATTGGTTCGTGAATGGACGAAATTGAACCATTCAACTATTCACGATGCCACATCACATAAGCTGCATACTGAGCCACTTGATAGGTTTTGGAATGAGCATAATTTTGTCTTTAAAGAACAGGATTTGTTTTATCATGCCAAAGGGGCAACACCACTCGACGACAAATTTGTGCCGGATAGTAAAGATGGGTTGCGGCTGATTCCTTTGAACATGAGTGAGCCTGTTCTAATCGTAAAAGGTGCCACTACTGAAAATAATTTGGGATTTGCACCTCATGGCGCGGGTAGAAATATTAGTCGCGGGCGGCATATTAGAAACAATTCACACAAAACAATTGAACAGGTATTTTACGAAGAAACAAAGGGGTTGGATGTTCGTTTTTTTTCTAATCGAATTGATATCTCCGAATTGCCCAGTGCTTATAAAAATGCAGAAATGGTAAAGCGGCAGATGAAGGAGTTTGGACTTGGAGAGGTTCTTGACGAAATCATGCCTTATGGTTGTATCATGGCGGGGAATTGGCAAAGAGATGCGCCCTGGAAAATCAAAGCGAGAGAAAAGTTTTAGTGATCCAGTTCCAATGGATTAAACCTGGCCTTCCCATTTTTCGCCTGCCGCAGGGAGGCCTTGCCGCTTTTATTGGTTGGAGTTATGTTTATACCGGGAGCCATCACACTTAAAAATGCTTCCGGGTTTTCAGCTCTCAGTCGCCGCAATTTAGCAAAGTCAGGATAGGTGGTTGTGCGGGCATCGGGTACAAATGATTTTACAAGGCTGCCACTTACTGTTTCCATTCCAATGCATTTGAATTCATAATGACCCTGTTCATCCCGAATTATCAGTATCAGACCTGGCAAACCGCCAAACTTCCATGGTCCTGCGGTAAAGGGTATATCCGGACAATACCAGGCGGTGAAAGCACGCCCCCTAAAAGTGGTTGTGGCTTTATAAGCAAGTTGACCTAAAATCGTCATGGTATCAGGATGAAGTTGCCATTCTTGTAAGGGCAGCTTTTCTTCGTACTTGTAATAAACAGTCAGGTTGTCATAAACAAGCATTTTGCCGGTGGATGTATATGTGTAACACTGAAAACCAGTGCCACGTCGGTATTGGTAAGAGTTGGCCAATAGTTGCATAGGATCCATGCCGGACTGCATATCCAATGCATATAAAGAGTCTGTTTCCCTTTTTACCGGGTCAAAAAAAGAAGAACCGGAGGAGTCAATTTGAAGCGTCCAGGTGACCATTGATTTTCTTTCAGGTTGCTACAGGTTAGTTACACCCGTGAATTGATAGTAGACCTGGAACAGGGGAGATTGTTGACCTTTCACAGAAAAAAGACAGCTTACGGCGAATAGAGCACTCAAATAAACTTGTTTCATAGTTAGGGTTCCTATGACTGGAAATTATTTTTAAATATCTTCATTATGCAGTCCAGTTATTGCAAAGCCTGCATATTGTATTGCATTTTTCACATATCAATCTTTCTTTCATGCCTGGTTCGATCATCAGAAGCAAACGAGAACTTTTAGGAATTACCCAATTGGAAATGGCCAACAGGCTGCACCTGAGCCAAAGTGCTTATAGCCGGATAGAGAATAAACAAACGGCGCTTCGGGTAGATACTGCAAAAAAGATTGCGGCTATTCTAAATTGCCAGATGGACGACCTCCTGTCTGACTCTGTATATATCGATAACGCACATGTACTTGATAAATCGCCCGAAACAATCGACAATGCATTCCTCCTGCAAAAGATTGAAGAGCTGATAGACGCCAAGTTTTTGGAGCTAAAAGAGTGGCTGGCAGCTGGCAGATAACAGGAATTACCACCTGCCCGCGCAATTTGTATTGTTATTTACGGTTTTCGTTTTTGTATTACTTCGATATTGTGAGTTGTTTTAATTCACAGATCTTAATTTTTTTTATGTTCAAAACATTGCTTGTTGCAGTTGCCCTGCTTATGAGTTGGGTTAATCCCTCTTTTGCAAATCCGGGAAAGAATATCCGGGATTTTAATGTATCACCAAAGAATGATGGCAAAACCAATACCCGCAACCTGCAAAAAGCAATCGATTGGGCCAGTAAATATGGTGCTGC
>JAGKTB010000277.1:0-5600 GCA_018993145.1 Flavihumibacter sp. | reverse complement strand
GGTAAAACCATTTTATATGCCATGCAGCCGTTTCTGGCTCATCATCCTGAAAGGATCCAGATTCTGACACTGGTAGAACGCACTCATAAAGCGTATCCGGTAAAAGCGGATTATGTAGGCATCAGCCTTGCAACTACAATGCAGGATCATATTTATGTAACTGTGGAAGGGGATACGGTGAGCGGAGCCTACCTGGAGTAAGATTACTGGTGCAGCCAGTGGAAGCGGAAACCTCCACCATTGTTGTATTCCAGGGCAGGAGCGGGTATCTTAATAGCGTTAAGGGCAGTAAAAATGGTGCGCACCCATTTTTTTCGGGTAGGTATCCGCGTTAAGTCTACATCCGCCGAAAGATAATATCTTCTGACACGGGCAATATCATTCCGGTTCACAGGAGTACCATCGGCTTCTGTCCAGTTGTTGCTCATTCCTCCCAACATCAGGTCACTGCTATAGCCAAGCGATACATTCAGCCATTTGGGGAGTTTCGCTGCCGGGAAAAACCGGTCCAGATTAGCACTCAGCCAATAGGTTTGTCCATTATAGTCTTTGAGTATTCTTTCTGCAAAGCCGGCACCGAACAATTCTTTCTGCCGATTTTTCAGTTCTGACGGATAACGATAAGGGAAATAACCCATTTTAATCTGGATGCGCTGTTCTTTCCAGCCTAATTCCTGTGAAACATAGGCAGCTGCCCCCACTGTATTGGCAGCGATATCCCACCAACTGAAACCCCATTTAGCAGAATAGGCATCCTGTAATTCGATGATGCTCTGGAAAGCCATGGCACTGGCGCCGCCCAGCCATACTGCCTGGTTATGCCTCAATCCCGCCCATTTCCAAACCTCACCTGATAAACGGCCCAACTGATAGGTGGTCCAGATATGTCCGTCTTTATCCATCTGGTTCCATTCCTTACCATCATCAAAGAGGTGGAAGCCCTGGCGTTCATAACCATCGTACCAGGCTTTATTGAGTGCAATATAGGTGCCTGCCCAAACAGCTGCATGCCCCCCGGCCACCCACCATTTGCGGGAGGGAGGGATTGGTGTATACAAAAAACACTTTATGGATCCAACTAATGGTGGTGCGTTTTTGATTATTGAGTCATAGCGGCTGGAGTCCAAACTGCCTGCAACATCTATTCCATTCTTTTCCTGTGCCATTAAAAAAGGTACGACATTGAGTAAACAGAACAAAATCAAAAACGGACGGATGTATATTTTAAGATAGCTCAACAGATTATATTATTTCAGCCCTAAAAATACGTTTTACCCGGCTAAACAGATTCCATTCAGATTCTATATCTTCAACCCCGATTAAAAAAGCGAACCATATGGATGCAGCAATACAAGCAAAAGTAGACCAGTGGCTGAATGGCAATTACGACGCCGAAACCAAAGCCAGCATTGAAGACCTTATCAAAACCAATCCAACTGAACTGACCGATTCATTTTACCGCAGTCTGGAATTCGGAACCGGCGGGCTCCGGGGAATTATGGGAGTGGGTTCCAATCGCATGAACAAATACACGGTAGGCATGGCTACGCAGGGGTTTTCCAATTACCTGAAAGCCTCTTTTCCCAATACTGAAATCAAAGTGGCCATCGCACATGACAGTCGCAATAACAGCCGCTTTTTTGCTGAAACCACGGCCAATGTGTTTGCGGCCAATGGTATCAAAGTATATTTATTTGAAGCCCTGCGCCCCACTCCGGAACTGAGTTTCAGTATCCGTCACCTGGGCTGCCAGGGTGGAGTGGTTTGTACCGCTTCGCATAACCCCAAAGAATACAATGGCTACAAAGCCTATTGGAACGATGGCGGACAACTGGTACCACCACACGATAAAAATGTGATCAAGGAGGTAGAAAAAATCGCTTCTGTAGATGAAGTAAAATGGTCTGGCGGTGAAGCAAATATTACCCTGATCGGAGCAGAAATGGATACCGCCTATCGGAAAATGGTAAAAAGTCTGAGCGTTTATCCGGATGTTATCGCCCGTCAGAAAGACCTGAAAATTGTTTACACCCCCATCCATGGTACCGGCATCAAACTGGTTCCGGATGTACTGGCGGATTTTGGTTTCACCAACGTTACCATCGTGCAGGAGCAAAGTGAACCCAATGGAAATTTCCCTACGGTAAATTATCCCAATCCCGAAGAAGCCGATGCAATGGCGCTTGGGTTGAAAAAAGCAAAAGAAATCGATGCTGATATTCTCCTGGGAACTGATCCGGATGCAGATCGGGTAGGCATTGGTGTGAAAGACAGCGATGGCAACTGGGTACTGATGAATGGCAACCAAACTGCCGTGCTGGCATTCAATTACATGATTGAAGCCAGAAAAGCGACAGGCCTGGCACAGCCAAATGATATGGTAGTAAAAACCATTGTTACCACCGAACTGATTGATGAAATCGCAAAACAGAACAATATCGCCTGCTACAATGTGCTGACCGGCTTTAAATGGATCGCAGAACTCATCAAGGAAAAAGAAGGAAAAGAAAATTATGTGATTGGTGGGGAAGAAAGTTATGGTTTGATGATTGGCCCTCAGTTACGTGATAAGGATGCCGTAAGTGCGGTTGCGCTTCTCTGTGAGATGGCTGCCTATGAAAAAGACAAGGGCAGAAGTCTCTATCAGAAACTCATCGACCTCTATGTACAGTATGGATTCTTCAAGGAGCATTTGATTTCCATTACCAAAAAAGGTATGGATGGGCAGCAGCAAATTGCTGCTATGATGGAAGGGTATCGCTCAAATCCACCAAAAACGATAAATGGTTCTGCAGTAGTGCTATTATTGGATTATGAATTGCAGCAGGGTAAAAATCTGCAGACTGGAGAAGAATGGAAAATTGCACTGCCCAAAAGCAATGTGCTGCAATTCATTCTGGCAGATGGCAGCAAGATTTCAGCAAGACCCAGTGGTACCGAGCCAAAAATAAAGTTTTACTTCAGCGTATCTACAACGCTTCCAGACAGTGCAGCCTTTGCAGCTAAGGAAGCTGAACTGGATGCTAAAATCAAAGGCATTATCAGCGACATGAAATTATAAGCGATGGTTTGGCATCCGATCCTTTTCAATAACTTGCGGGCGGTATGAGAAGATTTGAAGATACGTATCGCCATAAAGGACTTCGGAAAAAACTGGTAGATAATTTAAAGGAGAAAGGCATCACAGACGAACGCGTGCTGGATGCCATTCTCCAATTACCGCGTCATTATTTCCTGGATTCTGCGTTTGATGATAAAGCGTATGAAGACAAAGCCTTTCCGATTGCGGTAGGGCAAACCATTTCTCAACCGTATACTGTTGCCTATCAATCACAATTGCTGGAGATCAAACCATTCGATAAAGTGTTGGAGATCGGTACCGGAAGTGCCTACCAGGCCTGCGTATTGGCGGAAATGGGTGCACAGGTATTTACTATTGAGCGACAGAAAGCCCTGTTTGATCAGAACAGGGGATTCAGTTACCTGAAAAAATATCCCAACATCAAATTCTTCTATGGGGATGGATTTGAAGGCCTGCCTACATATGCCCCTTTCGATAAAGTAATTGTAACAGCAGCGGCACCTTTTATTCCGGAGAAGCTCATTTCTCAGCTTAAAACCGGCGGTAAAATGGTAATTCCCGTTGGGGAGGGTGTGGTACAACGCATGCTGCGCCTCACGAAAAATGCAGATAGCAGCTACAGTGAAGAAGTCTTTGATAATTTTTCCTTTGTGCCCATGCTCGGTGGACGGGAAGGAGCTTAAAGAAACTCCACTACTTTTTTCACTACTTTATTTTCCCGGTAGATTTTCCGATGCCCCAGCTCCTTGGTGATCATGAATTCTATATTGGCCGGAGCTTTTTTGATAATTGGTTTTACATCTTTGAGGGGAGTTACATCATCGTCTTCATCATGGATCCATAAAATGGAGGCGTGAATATGCTGCAGTGCCCGGGGTATTGAATAATAGGCAGAAGCCACTCCACCTCTTTCAAGAACAATCTCCTCAAATGACTCCTGAACTTTTTCATCCAGTTGCAGCATTTTGTACAGGCTTTTTATGGCTGTTGTTGTTTCCGTAGCAGGCGCGATCAATGCAACCCGAACCTGGTCGTCGTGCGGCACCTGTTCCAGAAAATGCACGATCGCGAGGCCTCCAAAGGAATGTGCCATAAAGCTATGAATAGGACCAAACTCCTGGTAAATAGTAGCAATGGTTTTAACATAAAGTGGCAATGTGATCTGGGTTCCTTCCGAAGCACCATGTGCAGGGGCATCTGCGGCAATGACTTCGTATCCCTTTTTAATAAGCGGACCAATATAACGATCAAAATTCCAGGAGGAGGATTCAAATCCATGCAGGATCATCGCTTTTCGTATGCCCCCCTTATTCCACCTGTAAACCGCCACGCGCTTGCCTTCCACCTGAACAAAGAGCCTGTCTGCCTTCTGAAAAACAGGAGCTTCCTTCTTCTTTGAGCGACGAAAAGGAGTGGCAAAAATCTCAAAAGCCATTTCCGCAGCCTTGCGTTTGGAAAACACGGCTGTAAAATTCAATTTAGCCCGCAGGTAATTCAGGGCCAGCTTTTGTGCTAATTTCATGATGTAAAGTTACGATATGAAAATTGTTTTGATCGGTGCAGGAAATGTGGCAGGATCGTTAGGCAGAATCTTTGTTCAAAAGGGTCACCAAGTCCTGCAGGTGATGAACCGGACAAAGGAAAAAGGGGAGGCTTTAGCCAGGGAACTTGGCGCCGGATTCACGGCTGAATTTTCAGCCATTACGCCTGATGCCGATCTTTATATTGTAGCCCTTGCGGATCGCGCGCTTCCGGAACTGATGTTGAAATGGCAACTGCATAACCGGCTCGTAGTTCATACGGCAGGAACTGTACCAATGGCTGTATTGCAGGGAGTGTCGACACGTCGTGGAGTGCTGTATCCCTTACAAAGTTTAAAAGGGACCCTACCAGCAAGCGGTTCCGTGCCCTTTCTGATACAGGCAGCCCATGCAGAGGACCTGGATCAATTAGAGAAACTCGTACTGTCCATAGGAAATTCCTGCCAGTCAGTCAGCGATCAGCAGCGTTTACGTATGCATGTTAGTGCGGTTTGGGTGAATAATTTTCCCAACCTGATGTTTAGTATCGCCTATCGTTTATGCCAGGAACACCAGCTTTCCTTTGAATTGCTCTTACCATTGATAAGAGAAACCATTATGCGGCTGGAACCAGACAATGAACCTGTAAAAGATCCCTTCAACTGGCAAACCGGTCCTGCTATGCGGGAAGATCATTCTACTATTCGCAGGCACCTGGAGCTGATGAGTCCGCACCCCGACTGGAAAGATCTGTATGAGCACCTCACGGAAGAAATCATCTCCTACAAATCACAGGTTCTGGAAACCATTACTCAAAAGGCTGAATGATATCGGTACGGACTTCGTACATGGATTTTTTTGTAGTTGGATCATCCACATAAACATCGTAGGGAGTACCTTTTGCCTTTTTATTATTGGCTTTCAGCCATTCCTGAATTTTGGCATACGCTAGATTTGTTTCTTCATAAGGACCGTAAAAATGCACCACAACGGCATTT
>JAGKTB010000276.1:0-3846 GCA_018993145.1 Flavihumibacter sp. | reverse complement strand
CAAATCTTCAGCCGATATCTCACGGTTATCAATGAACGCAATACAGCCATCCACTACTTCTCCCAGGTTGTGAGGCAACATATTGGTCGCCATACCCACAGCAATACCGGTAGAACCATTCACCAGCAATTGAGGAATTCGGGTAGGCAATACCGTTGGTTCTTCCAGGGAATCGTCAAAGTTGAGCTGGAAATCCACCGTTTCTTTTTCGATGTCTTCCAGCATTGCTTCCGCGATTTTCTCCAGCCTTACTTCCGTATAACGCATGGCTGCCGGACCATCCCCATCCTGGCTACCGAAATTACCCTGCCCATCGATCAGGGTATGACGCATACTCCATTCCTGGGCCATTCGAACCATGGTATCGTATACGGAGGCATCACCGTGCGGGTGATACTTACCCAATACTTCACCTACTATCCTGGCAGATTTTTTATAGGGTTTATTGGAATTGATACCAAGGTCGTTCATGGCATAAAGCACCCTGCGGTGAACAGGTTTCAATCCATCCCGCACATCGGGTAAAGCCCGGCCTACAATCACCGACATCGAATAATCGATGTAGGCGGTTTTCATTTGCTCCTCAATATTGATCTGAATAATCCGGTTGCTGTCGTTGGTTTCCTGTGGCGTCAGATTTTCTTTCATGCTGTAAAAAAATTAACCTTTTGAAAGGGTTCTTTGTTGTTTTATAAAATGCCTTAAAGAAAGTGGGCAAATCTACCGTTTTTAAAGGGCAAAACCTTAACAAATCCCTCAATTTTACCCCAATTTTTCCACCATTTGGTGGCTATCTTTTTTGTATTTTTAGCATCCCTGACCAACCACCAGTAAAGCACAACTAAAACCCGCAAATTATGCAACAGTACCGCTTGTTGCGCAACAATAAAGAATCAGGCCCTTATACCTGGAAGGAGCTGGCACACCTTCCATTAAAACCCTACGACCTGGTTTGGGTGGATGGCAAAAGTGCGGCCTGGCGTTACCCTTCAGAATTACCAGAATTCAAAGATGTTGCGCCACGGGTCGAGGAAGATTTTTATGAGCAGTTTCACCGCAGGCCTGCTGAAAAAAAAGAAGCCGCTGCTACAGTAAGTGCTCGCTTAACCGAAAATGCGGAAGTTACTACTCCCGTGGTATCCGCCACCGCCCCTGTTCCTGCTGAACAGCGAAAGAAAGTAGCAGTAATCCTGCCTGAGAGTGTTCCTCCTCCAAAAAGGGAACCCGTTTTGAGAGTAGTTAAAAAAGAGGCCGCTCCTATTATTCAACAAGCTCCTGAATTAAATAAAGACATAGAGGCACCCGAACAGGTTATAGACCAGCTCCAGCTTCCTCAACTCAAACATTCAAAGAGAAAAATTTCTTTGAAACCTTTTTATTGGGCAGCCGGTTTTTTAGCAATCGCTATTATTACCTGGGCATTCATTCAATTTTCAACCGGCAACCGTTCAGCCAGCCCTGTTCCGGATTCAAACACGCTGCCGGTTTTACAAACGGTTGGTTCAATAGACGCGTCCTCCGAACTTCCGGCTGCTTTGCCGGAAAATCCGGCACTTGAATTTGCCGCCTTGAAAAGGTTTTTGTCCGTAAGCCCGGATCAGATCAACGTAGGTATGTTTGGTGGTATTAACAAGCTTCAACTGACCGTCCAAAACAAGCATACAAAGCCGATTGAAAATATCACTATTGCAGTTGATTTCCTGGAAAAAGACCAGTCCCTTCACCATACAGAAATCGTAGAAATAACTAAAATAGAGGCGCAGTCATCCCAGTCTGTGCGGGTACCTGCCAACGGAAAAGGCAGGGCAGTTCAAACCCGAATTATTGGTATCGGTAAATACAAACCGTGACGACTTACTTAACTTCCAGATCCCGTTCCGCTACTACCTGGTAATGTAGATCCCGGAAAATAAGAGTGTATTTGCCAGGTTGCAGGTAGAGCCGATAATAACCATCCCGGTCGGTTAGATAAGTCTGATCCGCAGGTATGAGCGTAGGCAGCAGGTTTCGAAACGTTTCTTCCTTATAATAAGCCTGTACGAGAAACAAATCCCGGTGAGCTGGTTGAACAGCTGCCATTTTTCGGTTATCCATAAGCGTTAGCCAATCTGCTCTGCCGTATTTTTCCTGAACGGGTGGAAAGAGCAACTGGACATCATAGAGATCATTTTCCAAGAGGCTGACCGGCTGCTTGCCCCGGGTTACCACTGATACCTGCTCCACGGGAATTCGTTTCACCAGCTCCCGATAAAAGTAACGGCCATATTCAAAACTGCTGCCACTACATAATTCAGTCTGATCAATGGTAAATGGATCAATGCCGGTCAGTCGGTGTAACACCGTTCCCATCGGAGTAAAGTTGCCAATTGGCCGCTCTGCGATATGCGCCTGTTCATCAAGCACCAGAATTTTCGCTGCCGTATCCTGTTGCAACAAAGCCGCTAATCGGGATGCCTGTACTGCATCCTGCACATTGCCGGTATTTCGGGTCATGGAGCTATCACCATATGCAATCAGCGTAAATCCAAGTTGTTTTGCTTTTCGTACGATCTCTCCTGCAATGGGATCAGCCACCAGGTAACCAAGAAATTTGGTGACCGGAGCCGTTGCAGGGTTAACCAACGGACTCAGCCAATAAATCGACAGATACCGAAATCCCAGCTTATAAAAATCTTCCAGTAAAGTATAGAAATAAGCCCGCTGCTGTAATTGAGCTGCACTCTCATTGAATAATACAATACGCTCCTTGGCAGACTGTTGCAGTATGTAGGAACGCGCGTCCAGCAATTGCAGCTTTCCCATCGTATCGAGATACTTCTTCACATCCTCATATCCGATGGGCATCATGGAATCATACGAATGTTCCAGGTAATAGTTTGCGAGTAAATGATCTCCTGCCATAGAAAGATGCCTCGCCAAACGATTCTTATCAGAACCGCTTACAGTTTGTTTGAAGTATTCATACAGGGGTTGCAGGTAATGGAGCCCCTCTCCTGCATACAAAGCCGGTGTTCCTGCTGGCGTTAAACGGTAATTGCCCGCCGTATCCAGTGGATACTCTTTCAACTTCAGTGCTGGTCCGGCTGGTTGTGCTTCAACCAGCCCATAAAAAAAAACAAACAGCGAAACCAGCCAGATTTTTTTCATGTTGCAAAGTGAATGGTTTTGATGCATCCCGGCTGTTAGGGAAAGATTAAATATGCTGGTTAAGCAGCTGGTTTTTTAGCTCCTCCATTCCAATGCTGGCAAGGTTTTCAAATACCTGCAAGCGGGCTCCAGCAACGGAATAGGGGTTCTTTTTATCCACCACAAATAGCGGGCAATCAGGCGCAACATAATCAATCAAGGAAGCTGCAGGATAAACAACCAGCGAAGTTCCAACAACCAGGAATAAATCAGCTTTTCTCACCAGCGGAACAGCTTCCATCATTTTCGGAACAGGTTCTTCAAACCACACGATGGCAGGACGCCAGCGACCGCCATCAGGGGCTAATTCCCCGATACTCATATCCCCATACACTTCTTCTATCAGTTCCGTATCAAACTCACTGTGTTTTTTGAAGATTTCCCCATGAAGGTGCAATACTTTCCGGGAACCGGCTCTTTCGTGGAGGTCATCGATATTTTGTGTAATGATCTCCACGTCAAAAAAATCCTGCAATTCTGCCAGGATCTGGTGTGCCCGATTCGGTTGTGCATGCCTGACAGCCTGCCTGCGTTCGTTATAAAACTTCAATACCTGTTCAGGATTCCTGGCCCAGGCACGAGGAGTTGCTACTTCTTCAATGGAATACCCTTCCCACAGCCCATCACTGTCGCGAAAGGTCTTAAGGCCGCTTTCTGCGC
>JAGKTB010000275.1:0-7973 GCA_018993145.1 Flavihumibacter sp. | reverse complement strand
TAACAAGGGCAAGGAAGGCTTCAAAGCACAAACAGCCGCTGAAATGGAAGCCAGTGCACGCGAAGGTGTAGCAAAAGTTGTTGGTAGAATGTTTGACAGGCTCAAACTTAAATACAATGACGACGAACGTTTCAACCAGTTCGTAAATGTGATCACCAGCACCATGGATCCGCATACCACATTCTTTCCTCCCCGCGACAAACGTTATTTTGATGAACAAATGAGCGGGCGGTTTTTTGGTATCGGAGCTTCTCTGACATCACAGGAAGGAAATATCAAAATTGCCTCCGTAATTACCGGATCACCAGCATGGAAGACAAATGAAGTAACTGTGGGTGATGTAGTGCTGAAAGTGGCCCAGGGTGCGAACGAACCTGTTGACCTTACAGGATTTGATGTTGAGGACGCTGTTAAAATTATCCGGGGCAGCAAAGGAACCGAAGTTCGACTCACACTACGCAAAGCTGATGGCTCTGTAAAGGTGGTTTCCATCATACGGGATGAAATTGTTCAGGACGAAAGCTTTGCAAGAAGTGCAGTTGTCAGCAATGGTAAGAGTAAAATTGGATACATTATGCTTCCGGAATTCTACGCCGATTTTGAAAATCCGCGTGGGGCTCGCAGTGCAGTGGATGTAGCTAAGGAAGTGATCAAACTGAAAGAACAGAAAGTTGACGGAATTATCATAGATCTCAGGAATAATGGTGGAGGATCTTTATATGATGTGGTTCAAATGGCCGGACTATTTATCGAAGACGGCCCCATAGTACAAGTCAAAGACCGTGACGGGAAGCCGAGTATTTTAAAGGATCGTGACAAGAGTGTATTGTATGATGGTCCACTTGCCGTAATGGTAAATGAATTCAGTGCTTCCGCTTCTGAGATATTTGCAGCCGCCATACAGGACTATAAAAGAGGGATTGTGATTGGCAGTACCTCAACCTATGGTAAGGGGACTGTGCAGCGCAATATCGGATTGGATAAGGAAACCGGAATGTTCAGTTCCAACAGTGAACTGGGTACCATTAAATTAACCCTGCAAAAATTCTATCGTATTAATGGAGGCTCAACACAGCTGAAAGGCGTGACTTCGGATATTGTTGTACCGGATGTACTGGAAAAAAGTAAGGTCCGTGAAAAAGACGAGCCTACTGCACTTGGATGGGATGAAATCGCGAAAGCGCAATACAATACCTGGAAGTCGCCATATGATTTAAGCCAGGTTGTGCGCAACAGCCAGGAACGTGTTAATCAGAATCCGGCATTCAACCTGATCAAAACAAATACAGATTGGCTGGCTGAACAAAACGATCGCGTTTATTCCCTGAATCTGCAGAAGTTCAAAGAAGAAAAGAAAAAAGTAAACTCAACCGTTAAGCAAATTGAGACCCTGTACAAATTGAGTCAGGAGCTGGAAGTGGAAAGTATTCCGGGTGATGAAGAAAAGTTTGCAACAGATCCGGACAAATTGACTCGCTATAAAGCATGGAAGAAAAATCTCCGCAATGATATTTACCTGGATGAAACGATCAATGCTGTAAACGACATGATTTACCAGCAAAACCTGGCGCTGAAGAAAACCGGAGACAGCAGACTTGATAAAACAAAGCAAGATAATTAGGATGTGAGATGTGAGACGTGAGATGTGAGATGTGAGACGTCAAAAAAGGTGAAAGGGTTACCCTTTCACCTTTTTCACGTTATTCACCATTCACTTCTCACATCTCACGTCTCACATCTCACTTTCTTAATTAAGCTTTTCCATTCTTATATCCAGTCGTTTCGACTTTTTGAAATATTCTGAAATAAGTATGGATCCGGCTTTAGCGGGCATTACCCGCAGTTTGCTGGCTTCGCTTTTGAGCGGAAGCCGGTCGGTGCTCAGTTTCCCGTCTACATAGGAAATACTGTTGAAGACAAGTCCTTTAAAGTCTTTCTTCCGCTCATAATCATTGTATCCAATGTAGAAATTGCTTTTGCTGGCATCGGTACGAGTGAATTCATAGTCAAATGCACCAAAGGATTTGGCTACAGCTGCCAGCATATGCGGGGTGGCAAAATCTGCTCCCGGCAATTCAAACCTGTTTTTGTTTTTCTCATAAACCTGTACATCCTTAACCTTGAACTGGTTCGTAAAACGGATTAACAATAAATCGGTTATTGTAAGTTTGGTAACGCTGGCATTGGAATAGCCACCACTGGCTGCAGCCAGCACATTCATTGCAATACCCATTCCGCTGGCTGTTCTTTTGTATCCTTCACTTACTGCAAATATTTCTCCGTCTTCAGTTTGTATCAGCTTATGGAAATAGAGGTACCCGATATCATCCAGTTTACCCTTTTCATTTACGTCCAGGTATTTGGAAAAATCAGTTGCCCAGCTATTGTATTGTTGTGATTTTATTTTCCCTTTGCTGTCAATGGTTACTGCACCAATGCCAAGGGTATTGTTTTTTACCACCTTGTCGGACTGGTCGTAATAATTCCCCAGCAATAAAATCTCATCTGTACCATTCAAAGCAGACACACCGATTGGCATAAATTTGTATTTGGTGGCGGATTCATCCAGCTCAAATACTTTTTTACCGGAATTAACATTCACTCCCAATAAGGAACCTTCCAGTTTGTTACTCATCAGTTTCTGCTTTTTCAATATTTCAAACAGGGCAATATCTCCGGAATAGCCCAGGAAGGCAGCTGTTGCATATTTATAATCAGCATAATCCGGTGTAAAGGTAATCGCCTTCTTTTTGTCGCTGTGTACGATATCAATTTCAAAAGAATAATCTTTCCCGTCGCGCAGGGGGATCACAGATAAAAAACCTTTCTCATGGAGGTCATAGATGTATTGATTGGCGCCTTCCTCATCTCCAATCAGGGATGCCTGTCCGCTTGCGAAATAAGCCGCACTTCTTTTGTCAAGTGGTTTGCTATAGGTCGCTTTCAGTTTTCCGTCCAGTCCATATACTTTGGTGGTTACCATTTCTTCTTTTCGGTTGAAGAAAAGAAACAGCAGGGAGGAACCATTGAAGGAAGTTTCCAATAACAATTCCCGTTTATCATCTTCAAATACAATCCGGTTAACTTCCTTCAGATTTTCATCCAGGATCTGAATCGTGTATTCATAGATTTTCCGGTCTACCTTGTCGGATACATAATAATAAAAGTATCCTTTGATTTCCTCACCGGAAACAATCGTACCAGAATTTCGCAATGAAATAGAGCGGATGTTTTCAATGGATAATTTGTTTTGTGCGGATGTTTCCTTGATAGAAACCGCACCAATAGCAGCGGCCAGAAGCCAATGTTTAAGATACATACAGGTGTTTAAGGTTAGGTATTTATTGTTTTATGGATTGATACTGTTTGATGCTTTGTTGCAGAACATTCCTGAATTTTTCCTGCTGTTGAAACCGGCTGGCATGCTCCTGCATGAAATGATAACTCAGTGAAGCCAGTTCTTCTATCCGAACCTGTTGCAGAAATCTCAGCAATTGTTCATATTCTGCATTGGTTGAACTACCGGGCAGTTCAATCAGTTTTCCCATTCGGTGGTCAAGTTGGGCCTGGTACAACTGGTTCAGGCAATCACCGATGGTGGCAGCAAGCCAGGCACTTTCAGGGTAATGATGATATAACAGCAGGGAATAATACAGGGCCCTGCTGATCTCTCTTTTATCCAGGCAATACTGAATCTGTTCTGCATCAAATCGCTTTTGCAAAGCCCTGAACATATCTTCATCCACCAGAAATAATTGTTGGTTTTCTTGATAAGTACGGTTTACTTCATTTTCCAGTGCTGCGATTCGTTTACTGCAATCCGGGTGGGTTTTGAGGGAGTCCATTGCAGCAGTATCCACTACAGATACCTGTTCTGCTTTCAGTTCACTTAAGGTACGTCCCGGTACGCGTATCCATTTCTGTCGAAAAGGATAGGAGGCAAAATGAAATTGTTTTTCGAGCTGCAAGGAACCAGCCAGTTTTTCTTTATCAATGGAATCCAAAAGGCCCAAACAACTAACTGCGGCGCGCATATCATAACCTGTTTTTGCCATGAATAAAACGGCCATTGAATCTGCCTGGAATTCTTTATCCCGACTGTGTTTACGATCCGAATAATTGAGCTTTTTGACAAGCTGGTCCAATTGACGGTTCTTCCGGTAATCAGATTGCTGAATGGTTTTAAGCTGCTTTTGAAAATGATCCGAATGGATCAATGTTACATATTGGCGGATGGTTTCATTGGAATGATCCAGGAAATAATGCGCCAGTTCATGACAGATGATAAATGCGGCCTGTGCTTCGTTTTCCAATCGGCTAAACAGGTTGATGTTGAACAGAATGGTACCATCGCCATAGCTGACTGCATTGGGCCACCAGGCTCTGGCAAAATGGATGGAAGTTGATCTGTTTTGTAATGCAGGGTTGGAACGGATTATTTTTTGAGAAATAGCCTGCAGGTAGTGAACAGTAGCAGAATCGGTAACCAGTTCCGAAACCGCATAGATTTCTTTCAGGTAATCAAACCGCTTTTGGTATTCGGAAGCCAGTTCATTTTTTAAACTTCCAGAAAGACGAGACAGCTGTTCCTGGTGGCGTTGTTCCAGGTTTTTTATCGGGGTTCTTAACTGGGCAGCATTGGATGAAAAGGGAACCAGTTCCTGGCCACAAAGGTGTAGTCCAGGCAAAACAGAAACCAGCAATAGTGAACAGATACGGATAAGGTTCATGAGCCATCAACCAACGGAATATTCCGATGAAGGCACAAGATAAGTCCGGCCATTCAATTCTGCAAGGCCGTAGCTGTATTTAGCAACTAAAGATACCGTTCTTGTAAAATAGTAAGGTGGTGTTTTACATGTCCGGCCATGATGAAACAAATCGCAACAGCTGTTATCGGGTTGTTGGATGCATTTCCTTCGGCATTCAGTTGTTCATCTGTGAAAGATTTGATCATCCGCAGGTTGCTTTTCCTTACCTGGCGCAATTCCTTGAGCATATCTTCCCAGCTCCGGGTGGAAACAATTGCATTAGCGGCATACAGATTTTCGTCAAAGCCAGGGAGGGGAGTGGTATCCAGGCGGGCAATGCGTAAAGCCCGATAGGCAAAAATCCGTTCCGCATCGATCAGGTGCTGCACTACCTGTTTAATTGTCCACTTTCCTTCGGCATACGCATAATCCAGTTTTTCTTCCGGGATGGTTTCCAGGAAATCCAGCATCTCTTCAGTATTCTCTTTTAAGGTTTTCCGAAGATTATCCGATTTTACCAATTGTACGTAATTTTCAAAATAAGGAGCGTAAATCAGGTTGTACATAACAGTTGTTTTGGGTTCATTTCACCCGACCGATAACAGCGGTCGGGTGAAATGAAATTATCCTTTTTTGTCTTTTTTCAGGGTTGATTTTGGAGCCGGTTTACTCTTTTTCTCTGCTTCCAGCGCAGCTGCAACTTTGGCTGCTTCAAATGCATTCAATAATCCACCGGTTTTGCTGATTTCAGCGAGTTCCACTTCTTCATCAGAGCCAGGAATCTTAACCGCCATATCCGGACCAACAGCTGATTTCTCAATCGCTTCTTTAATCTGCTGGGGTGTTAATGTTGGATAATAACTCATCAGGAATGCAGCCACACCGGCAACAACAGGGGAAGCCATACTGGTGCCCTGGGCATTTCCGTATGTATTACCACCCGGGATGGTAGAATAAATTTTGGTACCTGGCGCAAAAACATCCACTTCTGATTTTCCATAGTTGGAGAAAGATGCTGTCAGGCTCTTGAAGCCGGGCTCTGCAAGCGGGTCAGAGCTAGCACCCACAGTAATCCAGTTGGAAGCTCTGTATTTGTTCTTCAGGAAAACGGGATTTGGAAAATTGTCAACGGAATCAATGTTTGACGCATCATTTCCCGCTGCATGTACCAACAATACGCCCTTAGATTCTGCATATTTAACGGCATCATCGACCCAGTTTTTCTCTGGTGAGAAGCTTTTACCAAAGCTCATATTGATCACTTTTGCTCCGTTGTCTACCGCATAGCGGATGGCGAGTGCGATATCTTTATCATGCTCATCGCCATCGGGTACAGCACGAATCGCCATAATGCGAACATTGTCGGCCACACCATCCATTCCCACTCCATTTTTGCGCTTTGCGGCAATAATACCTGCTACGTGGGTGCCGTGGAAGGGTGTATTTGCCATTACATCGTTGTTTCCATAAAAACGGTCGTTGATATCATTGTAATTGTCTCCAACAATTGCCCCGCGGTAGTCTTCCGGAGCTTTTTCAGCCGCTTCTTTTTTTCTTTCTTCTCCGCTTACGAAATCTGCGAAGCCTTCCAGGAACTCACCATTACCGGTTTCCATCATATTGAAGGCTTTCAATATATAGAGCATGCCGGCTTTCGCTTTCTGAGCTTCGGGTGTAGAAGGGGCAAATTTTTCAAGTTCTTTTCCGGTATAGGAAGAAGTATCCATAGCTACGCGTAGCAGACTATCATTTTTCTGGCTGCTCTCCAAAGCACGCTTCAGGAAAATCAGATCTGCACCACCACCGCCTGCATCGCCTTCTACTTTATCCTTCGCTTTTTTCCACATTTCATAGGTAGCTTTCTCGTCTGCAGACAGATTGCCGGGATTGAAATCCGCAGCTCCATATTTTGCTTTGTACTTGTGATACACACGCGCACCTTCATAGCTGTCCTGCTTCACATTACGGCCATCTTTGCCCCCGATAAAATTCCAGCCATAGATGTCATCTATGTATCCATTCTTATCATCATCAATTCCATTACCGGGAATCTCTTTCGGATTTCTCCAGAGTACAGGCTTTAGGTCTTCATGCAGTGTATCAATTCCACTGTCAATAACTGCAACCACAACGGTTTTACTGGGACGGTTCTTCACAAATTCATAGGCCTGATCCAGGCTGATACCATAAAATCCGTCTTTAGCACGGTCAGCCAGGTGCCAACCTTTGGGAAGTTCCCTGTTCACATTTGCAGTCGTTCCCTGTGCGGATGCGTTTCCGAGGCTAAGGATCGCCAGGGCCGCGGTGGCTGGCAAGATTCGTAGAAAATTCATGCAGAGCTTATTTTGTTTCTGATACAAAATGACGCAAAAAGGCGGTATTTAGTTTGCCGCTTGCGTAAATTTTGCATCCTGTTAAATGGATATTGTTAAAGATCAAATTTAATACCTTGAGCCAGAGGCAGTTTGGTGGTATAATTGATAGTGTTGGTCTGCCTGCGCATATAGGCTTTCCAGGCATCGGAACCACTTTCACGTCCGCCGCCGGTTTCTTTTTCTCCTCCAAATGCTCCCCCGATTTCAGCCCCGCTGGTACCGATATTAACGTTGGCGATGCCACAATCACTTCCTGCAGCACTCAGGAATTGTTCCGCTTCCCGAAGGTTGAGGGTCATAATTGCTGAGGATAACCCCTGAGGAACCCCGTTTTGAAGCGCGATTGCCTCATCGATGGTTTTGTATTTCAGCAGGTATAAAATGGGGGCAAAGGTCTCGTGCTGTACAATCTGGTAATGATTTTCAGCCTCGGCAATACAGGGCTTTACATAACAACCACTTTCATAACCTTCTCCTTCCAGTACGCCTCCTTCCACTACAAAGTTGCCACCTTCTTTTTTACAAGCCTCAATGGAGTTGAGGTACTGTTGTACGGCATCTTTATCAATCAGCGGACCAACATGATTTTGCTGGTCGAGCGGGTTTCCTATCCGTAATTGTTTATAGGCATTTACCAGTTTGTTTTTGAACGTTTCATACACCGATTCATGAATTATCAATCTTCGGGTAGTAGTACAACGTTGTCCCGCTGTACCTACAGCCCCAAACACTGCACCAATGAGAGACATATCCAGGTCTGCGTCCTGGGTGATGATGATTGCATTATTGCCACCCAGTTCCAATATACTTTTACCTAATCTTGCGCCTACTGCTGCTCCAACGGCTT
>JAGKTB010000274.1:0-4027 GCA_018993145.1 Flavihumibacter sp. | reverse complement strand
GCTCTTCCGATCTAAAAAAGATGCAATCGGATTTTACATTGCATCGCTTTCCTATAAAACGGTAGTTTATAAAGGGCAGCTTACCAGTAACCAGGTACGTGGTTATTTCCCCGACCTGAATGACAAAAGACTGGTGAGTGCTTTCGGCCTTGTGCACTCCCGTTTTGCTACCAACACCTTCCCCTCCTGGAAGCTGGCACAGCCTTTCCGCTTTATCGCGCACAATGGTGAAATCAATACGGTGCAGGGTAACCTGAACTGGCTTCGCACCAATGAAAAAGGATTTACATCTCCCTACTTTACCAAGGAGGAAATGGATCTGCTGCTGCCCATCGTAACAGATGGACAATCAGATTCCGCCTGCCTGGATAATATGATCGAATTGCTGACTTTATCAGGTCGTTCATTACCCCATGTAATGATGATGCTGATTCCCGAAGCATGGGATGGCAACGAGAGCATGGATCCTGTTAAAAAAGCATTCTATGAGTTCCATGCTTCCTTTATGGAACCCTGGGATGGTCCTGCTTCTATCTCTTTCACTGATGGAAAAATTATTGGTGCTACGCTCGACCGGAATGGTCTTCGCCCCTCGCGCTACTGCGTTACCAATGATGATCGCGTGATCATGGCTTCTGAAACAGGAGCCTTGCCAGTTGATCCTTCCATCGTAATAGAAAAGGGTCGCCTGCAGCCAGGAAAGATGTTTGTGGTAGATATGGAACAGGGCCGCATCATCAGTGATACCGAATTAAAAGAACAAATCTGCTCTCAGAAACCTTATGGAGAGTGGTTAAATAAATATAAAATCCGACTGGAAGAATTGCCGGAGCCAAGAGTATTGTTTACCCACCTGGAACACGACCAGGTATTCAAATACCAAAAAGCCTTTGGTTATTCCACGGAAGATCTTGAAACCATCATTGCGCCGATGTCAATAGATGGCAAAGAGCCGGTAGGTTCAATGGGTACTGATACCCCACTTGCTATTTTAAGTGATCAGCCACAACACCTCAGCAGTTATTTCAAACAATTGTTTGCACAGGTAACCAATCCGCCAATTGATCCAATCCGTGAGCGACTGGTAATGTCACTCGCCACCTTTGTTGGAAACAATGGTAACCTGCTGACAGAAGAACCACTGGCCGCGCACAGTGTTGCATTGAAACATCCGGTTCTCAACAATCATGAACTGGAAAAAATCAGAAGTATTGATACCGGCATATTCCAGGCCAAAACCCTGCAATGTTATTTCCGTGCCGATGGCAAACCCGGATCACTGCAGAAGGCATTGGATCGTATCTGCCGCTATGCAGTAGATGCTGCACAGGATGGATTTGAAGTATTGATACTTTCTGACCGTGCGATTGATTCGGATCACGCACCCATTCCTTCTTTGCTTGCCACTGCAGCTATTCATCATCATCTTATAAGAAAAGGGCTACGGGGACAAGTAGGATTGGTAGTAGAAGCTGGCGATGTATGGGAAGTACATCACTTCGCCTGTCTGATTGGATTTGGTGCTACTGCGATTAACCCCTACCTGGCATTATCAACCATTCGTGATCTGCGACTGAATGGAAAGCTGGAAACCAGCCAGGATCCGGATCAGCTTAAGAAAAATTACATCAAAGCGGTTAATGAAGGACTGTTGAAAGTATTCTCGAAAATGGGAATCTCTACCCTGCAATCTTACCAGGGTGCACAGATCTTTGAAATCATTGGTCTGAATAAAACAGTAGTTGAAAAATACTTCACTGGTGCTACCTCCCGCATTGAAGGAATGGGGCTGGATGAAATCGCGAGAGAAGCATTAGCCAAACATTTCCTTGCGTTCAGTAAAAAGGAAATTCCGGTGGATCGCCTGCCGGTTGGAGGAGTTTATCAGTGGAAACGCAAAGGAGAATTTCATTTATTCAATCCGCAAACCATTCACTTGTTGCAGTATTCCACCAAGATGAATGATTATGCGACTTACAAAAAATATGCGAAGCTGGTAAATGATCAAAGCGTTAAAGCAGCCACACTCAGAAGCCAGTTGCAGTTTAAAACCAATCGTCCGTCTATTTCAATTGATGAAGTAGAACCTGCTGAAAGCATCATGAAACGATTTGCTACTGGGGCAATGAGTTTCGGATCGATATCACACGAAGCACATTCCACCCTGGCGATTGCGATGAACCGCATTGGCGCAAAATCCAATACCGGTGAAGGTGGTGAAGATGTATTGCGTTATGAGCCCATGGCAAATGGAGACTCTATGCGGAGTGCAATCAAACAGGTAGCATCGGGTCGCTTTGGTGTGACCAGTTATTACCTGACCATGGCAGATGAGTTACAAATTAAAATGGCACAGGGTGCCAAGCCGGGAGAAGGTGGTCAGTTACCCGGACATAAAGTAGATGAATGGATCGGTAAGGTTCGGCATTCTACTCCGGGTGTAGGATTGATTTCCCCACCACCGCATCACGATATTTACAGTATTGAAGATCTGGCGCAGTTGATATATGATTTGAAAAATTCCAACCGTGCTGCGCGCATCAGTGTAAAGCTGGTAAGTAAAGCAGGAGTAGGAACCATTGCTGCCGGAGTAGCGAAAGCAAAAGCAGATGTAATTCTGATTGCTGGTCATGATGGCGGAACAGGGGCCTCTCCTATCAGCTCTATCAAACATGCAGGATTGCCATGGGAACTGGGGTTGGCTGAATCGCACCAGACCCTGCTGAAAAATAAACTCAGGAGTCGCGTGGTGTTGCAGGCAGACGGGCAGATGCGTACAGGTCGCGACATCGCGATAGCAACTTTATTAGGTGCGGAAGAATGGGGCATTGCAACCGCAGCACTTGTGGTGGAGGGTTGTATCATGATGCGTAAGTGTCATTTGAATACTTGTCCGGTTGGTGTTGCTACGCAAGACCCCGAACTCAGAAAACGTTTCACCGGAAATGCGGATCATGTGGTGAATTTCTTCCGCTTTATCACGGAAGATCTGAGAGAGATCATGGCCGAGCTTGGATTCAGAACCATCAATGAAATGGTGGGACAAGTAGATTTCCTGGAAGCAAAAACAGATGTAACACATTGGAAATATAAAGGCCTCGACCTCTCTCCTGTTTTGTATAAAGAACCTGCGTCACGTTACACAGGATTGTACAAAATGGAAGAGCAGGATCATGGGTTGAGCAATGTGCTCGACTGGAAATTGCTGGAAGCAGCTAAACCAGCACTGGAAAGCCAGCAGAAAGTATTTGCCGCCTTTGATGTGAAGAATACAGATCGTACCATTGGCACTATTCTGTCCAATGAGATTTCGAAGAAGTACAAGGAAGAAGGATTACCGGATGATACCATTCATTTCAAGTTTACCGGAACAGCCGGACAAAGTTTTGGAGCGTTCAATACAAAAGGAGTAACACTCGAGCTTGAAGGTGATGCCAATGATTATTTTGGAAAAGGATTAAGCGGTGCGAAACTGGTGGTATATCCATCTCTGCAGGCAAGTTTTGTTCCGGAGGAAAACATCATCATTGGTAACGTAGCGTTTTATGGAGCTACTTCCGGTATTTCATTCATTCGCGGTAAAGCGGGTGAGCGATTTGCGGTAAGAAACTCAGGTGCTACTGCAGTAGTAGAAGGAGTTGGTGATCATGGTTGTGAATACATGACCGGAGGTACCGTTGTGATACTGGGAGACACCGGAAGAAACTTTGCAGCAGGTATGAGTGGATGAATTGCTTTCATCTATGATGTTAAAGGAAATTTCCCTGATCTCTGTAATAAGGAAATGGTGGACCTTGATCCGGTTGCGGAGGAAGATATCGCACAACTAAAAGATTTGTTGCAACAGCATTATACCTATACCGGAAGTACAGTAGCGCAATTCATCTTAACTGATTTTGAGAATCAGCTGAAGAATTTTGTGAAAGTATTCCCGAGTGATTATAAGAAGGTGTTGCAAAAGCGCAGGAGCATGGAAGTGAAAAGTGAGAAGTGATAAGGGAAGAAAGGAGGAATGGAAGATGGAGGA
>JAGKTB010000016.1:0-4449 GCA_018993145.1 Flavihumibacter sp. | reverse complement strand
ACTACAGCTGATTAATTTATCGCGGTAAATCGCCAATCGTTACAACCACATTTCCCTTCTTTCTACCGGCATCAACATATCGGTGGGCGGCAACGATTTCGTTGAAAGGAAATACTTTATCAATAACAGCCTTGCATTGCCCCTTCTCAAACAAATCGCCGATAAGCTGCAAATGCTCTAATTTTTCAGTCGCCATATCCATTCCATTGACAGTTACAAAGTTGCCACCCTTTTTTAAAAGTGGCTGGCAGCTTTTTTTTGTAGTGTAACCAACGGCATCCAATATGATATCAAATTTTTCATTCAGCAGCGTAAATTCCTGTTGGTCGTAATAAACTACCTTTTCTACGTTGAGTTGCTCCATTAAATCCTGCCCTGCAATGCTGCAAACAGCTGTCACGGTTGCACCATAAAAGCTGGCTACCTGAATAGCTGCGCTACCTACTGATCCGGTTGATCCGTAAATAAGAACATTGAGATTTTGATATTTCCGGATGCCTGCTTTCTCTAAAAAATAAATCGCAGTATGCCATCCGAAAGGAAGGGCAGCAGCTTCTTCAAAACTTGCATTGACAGGCATACGGGTAACAATGCCGGTTTCTTTCAGGGTAATGTATTCGGCATAGGTACCAAAACGAAAACCGGTCATACCGAAAACCTGGTCTCCCTTTTTAAAACGGGTAGTTTTGTTTCCTGTTTCTTCCACTATGCCAGCAAACACAGTACCCAGGATAGATCTGCGGGGTTTATAAAAACCAAAGATGATCTTCATGATAATTTTTTGGAACCCGCTAACAGCCAAACTTCGCAGTTTGACATCGCCAGAATTTACAGACGTAGCCATAATGCGCACTTCTATTTCATTGTCTTTGCAGACAGGCTTGGGCACCTCCCTGATCTCCAACTGTTCTGGTCCACCATATCTTTTACAAATGGCAGCTTTCATTGTATGCATTTGCAATTATAAGCTGCCAGTATGCTTCAATTTCTTAACTATTGGTAAGATTGTTGGCGTTTAACCAGCCTGCCTCTTAATCGACTCAGCGATTCAGGCGTAATGCCTAGATAACTGGCTAACTGATGTTGAGGCACTCGCTGAAACAAATCCGGCCGGGATTCAATAAGAGCCAGATAACGCTCTTCCGCAGAGGAGGTTTTAAACTTATCTAACTCCATTCTTGCTTTAGCAACTAGTTGTTCGGAAAGTACCCTGCACATCATTTCAAAACGGGGGAACCTGGCAAAAGCTGCTTGTTCAAGTTCAGGGTTCGAAATGCAAACCACGGTATCTTCAATGCAGGAAATGGAATACAGTGAGGGGGATCCATCAAGAGAAGAAGCAGCGGATAACACCTCCATTTCAGTATAAAATTCAGTAGTTTTCTCTTCATTGTTCTTCAGGCAGAAGGTTCTGAGGCAGCCTTCCAAAACAAAATAACTATCATAGGAAACCTTGCCTTCTTTTAGTAGGATTGCACCTTTTTTGAAAGATTTAATGATACTCAGCTCGCAGATTAGCTGTTTTTCATCCGGAGAAAGCTCCATATATCGTTCTATAAAGTCAAAAAGCACCTGTTCCATAGAACGAAATTATGGATAAAAAGGGTTACTTTATGTGTGAAATAAGTGACCATGCAATACAAAATGGAAAAGCCTGTACAGGGCAGGATCGAGACTGAAAAGTACCAGTGTACGATTGAATGGCGGAACGGACAAATCATCGCTGATGAGCCGGCATCATTGGGTGGAAAAGATACGGGCCCGGATCCCTACAGCTTGTTATTATCATCATTGATTTCCTGCAAGCTGATAACACTTCGCATGTACATCGATCGCAAGCAATGGGATATTCCCAATCTGACGATCCATGCCAATATGTACCAGGAAACCAAAAATGAACTAACCACCAGTTATATAGATTGCGATCTGATTTTTCCTGCCGGGGTACCGGATGACCAGCGTGTGCGCCTGCAGGAGATCGCGAAAAATTGTCCGGTTAGTAAACTCCTGCAAGGCGAAGTAAAAGTCCGCATGTTTGCTTTCCGGGAACCCGAAACCAAAATCATCCGGTACAGTACAGAGGAAGTAACTGTGGAATGGAAACCGGAATTGTGTCAGCACTCCACCCGGTGCTGGAAACAGTTGCCCCAGGTGTTTAAGCCCTCTCAGAAAAAATGGATTGAACCGGATGGAGCGGATAAGGAGCGAGTGGAAGAACAGGTAAAGAGGTGCCCGTCCGGCGCGCTGGTATTTATTGATAATAAAAAAGTATAAGAACTGCTGATCATGTACGAACTCTTCTTCCAGCAATTCAATGAAAAAGTTCCTTTAACAGCAGAGGAGCAGGAAACTATTAAAACCTATCTCACCCCAAAGAAATTACGGAAGAAACAATACCTGCTACAGGAAGGGGATGTCTGCAAATACATCGCTTTTGTAGAGAAAGGAGCACTGAAATCTTATGTCATAGATGAAGCCGGAACAGAGCGTATTACGCAGTTTGCATTAGAAGGATGGACTATTTCTGATTTATACAGTTTTCTAACGGGTGAACCTGCCACCTATCATATAGATGCGATTGAAGATGCCGAACTGATCCTGATCAGCAAAGCGGCGCATGAAGAATTGCTACAGACTGTACCGAAATATGAAACCTATATCCGCTTACAAATAACCGGTGCCTATATCGCGCTGCAAAGGCGGCTTACTTCTATTATCAGTCTGCCTATAGAAGAACGCTACAAAAATCTGATAGCCACCTATCCCACCATTGTGCAACGGGTTCCCCAGCACATGATTGCCTCCTATATGGGCCTGACACCCGAAACACTCAGCCGGGTGCGCGGACGTGTAACAGGCAGAAAATAAACAGCCTGCTCTAAGCCATTGATCAAAATCAAGGAATCTTCTTGTCCAAACGCAAGGGAATTTCCTGCGCCAACTCAATGGAGCAGGGGCTCCTCCCGTGGTAGCTTTGTGTTCTCAACTGAAGAAAATGAGCACAAAACAAACCATAGCAGTAATTGGGGCATCCGATAAGAAGGGTGCTGCGATTTGCAAAAAGCTGGCTACGGGAAATAACAGGCTATTACTCTTCGCCAGTGATAAAGAAAAGGTGAAGGTCTTAGCTAATGAAATCACAACCGGCACTGAATCCGCAGAAGTTGAAGTGCTGGAATGCCCAACAGATGCTTCCTGGGAAGCAGATGTAATCGTTTTGGCGGTACCCTTCGATTCAGAAAAAGGGATCGCTGAAAAAATCAGGGAAGTAGCCAATCAGAAGCTGGTGATCACTATTCATAATCCCGTTGCAGCCTTGCAAAAATTATTACCCCATTCAAAACTGGTACAGGCAAGCACCGAAACAATTCAATCCATCATTCAAAACAATAAATAGAACATATGAAAAAGTTAATCGTAATTCTGAGTGCATTCGTAGCATTAACAGCTTTCACAACAATTAGCACTACCTGGTCGAACGATGACGCACATTCGCAGTTAGGTTTTACCGTAACGCACCTGGGACTGGTGGATGTAAGCGGCACCTTCAATGACATCGATGTATTCGTAAAAGCAAGCAAGCCTGATTTCAGTGATGCGAGTTTTGAGTTAACAGCCAAAGCAGCCTCTATTGACACCCGGGTGGAAGCCAGGAACAATCACCTGAAAAGTGCCGATTTCTTTGATGCAGAGAAATTCCCGACACTGAATATCAAGAGTACCGGAATCAAAAAAGCAGGCAAGAACAAATTCAAACTGACAGGTGATTTAACCATTCATGGCGTGACCAAACCAGTAACCATGGACCTGCTTTACAAAGGCACTGTAGAAAATCCCATGAGCAAAAAGCAGACAGTCGGATTTCAGCTAACAGGCACCATCAAACGTTCTGATTTTAATGTTGGTCCGGGTTTCCCTGCAGCCGTAATCAGTGATGAGGTTCGCATTAAAGCGGACGGTGAATTTATTCAACCTGAAACTAAATAAACATGAAAAAGATAGATATAGCACTGTTGATTGCAAGAGTGGGAATAGCAGCCTTAATGCTGACACATGGGATTCCGAAACTGATGATGTTGTTTTCAGGAGCACCGATACAGTTTCCACCGGTATTTGGGATGAGCGCTGAATTTTCATTAGTCCTCACCGTATTGGCTGAAGTGTTTGGATCCATCTTCCTACTAGCTGGATTATTCACCCGATTGGCAGTAATTCCATTAATCGTCACCATGTTGGTAGCAGCCTTGCTGATTCATTCAGCGGATCCCTTATCAGCAAAAGAACCTGCTTTATTGTACCTGACAACCTACCTGGTGTTGTTGTTTGCAGGAGCCGGTAAGTATTCGGTTGATTATTTACTGCAGAAGCGAGTGGTTGCAGTCAAGCCAACGCGTAAGGAAATAGAAGATCCGACTTTGGCGATTTACCAGTAAGGAAAAACAAGTTTCT
>JAGKTB010000273.1:0-7505 GCA_018993145.1 Flavihumibacter sp. | reverse complement strand
CAATACCATATTCCGCCCGGTTCAAACCAGCTACCTTTCCCAAAATGATTAAAGGATTAGAGGCCTTGGTGGGCAGAATATAACAGTCGTTGATGCCTAAAATACTAAGTGGTTTCAGAGTAGCACCAAACACCGTTGAGGTAATCACCCCCCTTTCCAATTGTGTATGCAGGGTATCGCCTGTGATGGTTAGTCCGGATAAGGCCTCCGGATATTCAATATAAACCTTGAGTTTCTTCTTCTTTGCTAATTGCTGTGCAACATCACTCAGCTGAACTCTTTGAGCTGGATATTGATCCGATACAATAAAGACGGATCCTCCTTTAGAAGCAGCCTGAATCGCTGTTTCCGGATCTGGCTGATGCAATAGCTGAAAGCCCTGCTTTTGCAGCATGGTATAAAGATCATTGGTAACCGATCCACTGAATACAACAGTAGAACGCTGTGACCAACTGGTGAGAACTAAAAAAGTGGAGAGCAGGGCAAGCAATAACTTTCTCATCAGCAATTGATTTGAATCATCAAGTTAAACAAATAATTAAGTATTTGCCAATTTATTTTTAATTTTTTTTAATAAGTAGTTTAATAAAATCAATTTTTTTGCATTAAAAAATCCTAACTTTCTAGTTTAGTAGCAGTTATATATGACGCCCCCACCCATACTTTTTGAGATTTTTTCAGACAGGAATAGTTCAGGAGTTGCTTTTAAAAACAAATCACTGAAGCGAGGCATCATTAATTTACTGGATGAAATGGGACCTCTTACCCTCGCAGAACTGGCGCGCGAATTCAATATCAGTACACCCAAGATCACCACGTTGATCAATGAAATGATGCAGGAGGAACTGATCAGGGATTATGGTAAGATTGAATCAACAGGAGGCCGTCCGGCCAGTATGTACGGACTGGTAGCAGAAGCCGGTTATTTTGTAGGGGTGGATGTAAAACAACACTCCATCAATTTTGGCTTACTGGATTTCAAAAAAAACCTGGTATTGATTAAAGAGAATGTCAGTTATCAACTCGAGAATACCACAGAGGCGCTGGATCTACTGATCAAATTGATTGAAACCTTTCTTTCAGAAGCATCCGTAGAACGCTCCAAAATTCTGGGTGTATGCATCAACCTGAGCGGACGCATCAATCACCGTAGTGGTTATAGTTACAGTTATTTTCATTTCCAGGAAAAACCACTGACAGAAATCATAGAAGAACATATTGGAATTCGCACTTTTCTTGAAAATGATTCACGCGCGATGGCTTATGGTGAATTCCGTTGCGGAAGCGTGAGTAATGAAAAGAATGTACTCTATGTTTACCTGGACTATGGTATCGGTTTGGGCATATTGATTGAAGGAGAAGTGTATTACGGCAAATCAGGTTTCAGTGGCGAATTCGGACATATCCCGTTTTTCCAAAACGAGCTTATTTGTCATTGTGGCAAAAAGGGTTGCCTGGAAACAGAAGCATCCGGACAGGCACTGGTACGCCGCTTTAAAGCAGCCCTGCAATCCGGCTCCACCTCTATTCTTACCAAACAATTTGAAAATATAGAGGACATCAAACTCCAGCATATCATTCAGGCTGCCAAACAGGAGGACAACCTGGCAATTGAAATGCTTGCGGAACTGGGAGAAAAAATCGGTAAAGGATTGGCCATCATTCTGAACATCTTCAATCCTGAACTGATGATACTTGGCGGAACCATGGCAAGTACAGGCGAATATCTTCGTCTTCCCATACAAAGTGCGCTGAATAAATACTCCCTCAGCCTGGTAAATAAAGACACTAAACTGATCGTTTCCAAACTGGGAGAAAAAGCAGGCGTATTGGGTGGCTGCCTCATTGCCAGAAAAAAAATAATGACCGAAAAATCAACGGATGCCTGAGTTAAGCAACCTGTTTAATTGAGCCGGATAACTATCTCCTTTATTTGTTCCTGCTCCTGCCATAAATGCACCAAAGGTGATACTGTCGCCAAAACAGATTAGTTTCCTTTTATGCTTCAGCAACCTTTTTTCTTTTAAATAAGCATACAGCGATTCTGCCATTTTCGTATAACCCTCACGGGTAGGATGAACGCCATCGGGTTTACCAAGGTTTTCCTCATTAACAATCAATGATGCTTTGGTGCGATTGGGGGAACCTGCTTTAATGAACAAATCATAAAGATCAAAAAAATACAGGTCTGTATTTGATTCTGTTAATTGCCGGATGGCTTTATTTGCCTGTTGTATCTTCTCATTGGGATCTACTTCAAATGCTTTCCGTGGATGACGTTGAAAAATATAACCTGTATCTACTGGTGGAATACTAAGCAGTACCAGGACTGCACCCGTCGCCTGAATTCGTTGTACTAATACCCGATAATTTTGAATGAAGCTGTCAATAGGTATCAGCTTTTTGGAATTCATCATATCATTTGTACCTACAAGCAAAAGCACCAAGTCTGGTTGCTGTTTTACCACGGCTGTATCCACTCTGCGTAACAGGTCAATCGAATTGTTACCTGCGATGCCTTTATTCTGCACTTGATAAGAAGCACTACATGCTGTTAGCATCAATAAAAAGAGATACAGAAAAAAACGCATGCATCAATTATTGTAAAAGAGATAATTTTCCCTGGTGATGATATCGATTGGCATAAAATGAACGCTCTTCACGGGCTGATTCAACACCAGCTTATCATAAAGTGCCATCATTCCAAGATAAGCCTGTTCCTGAGGTTTCTGGCAGATCAGAAAATCAATCACATTTTTTTTCAGGTAAACGATGGAGTCTTCCAGAAAATCATAACCGATCAGCAGCAGATCCGTGCGATCCAGTTCTTCCAGCACTTTCGCCACTGCCGCTACCCTTGAATTGGTAACAAAGAGTACCCGAACCGAAGGATTTTTCAATTGCCTGCTCAAATGTTTCTGAATGGTTTCGGTATCGGTCTGGCCAATATGCATGGTAATCAATTCCTGTGTATATCCCTGTTCTTGCCAATAGGCACGAAATCCTTCTTCTTTCCGAAGCAGGTGGTGATCCATTTCAAGTTCACGCGTGATATGCAACATTAGAATGCTGTCAGATGGACGAACCAGGTAACTGATCAGATGTGCACTCAGGTATCCACTCTGATAAAGATCAGGTCCAACATAGGCAAGTCCGGATTGTCCGGGCAAATCCGAGTTAATAAAAACAACCGGAATGGATTGCTCCCGGCACTGCTGCACAAACTGATTGTATTCTTCTACAAACATAGGAGCGAGCAGAATGCCATCCGGCTTTTGTTGCAACAGCGCTGCCGTTTGCTTAACAAAAGTTTTTCGGTTGTTTTGATCAAAAAGATATTTTTCAACGCTGATTCCATACTGCCTCAACTCCTGCTCCGCCTGTAGCACACCATCTAATGGCGCCTTCCAATAACTGGTTTCTTCCGAGCTGGCCGGCATGATGATGGCGAACTTTAATTTTTTGCGGCTTGCCAGGGTGCGAGCCACTATATTCGGCTGATAATTCAGCTCTTTAATTATTTGCTGGATTTTTTCCTTTGTTTTGAGTGAAACACCCGGACGATCATGCAGGACCCGGTCAACCGTTGCAATGGAGACATTCGCGCGACGGGCAATTTCCTTAACTCCAACCAGTTCTTCCGATTCTTTTTTCATAAACGTCAGTTATGGGATGGCAATAATGCTGCACTATCCCTGTCTAAAAATAAGACAACCGCAGGATGCTTCCGCAAAAGGGTGGAAGGAAATACCGGGCTGATCGCCTCCTGCATCGTATGCTGTACCGCCTGCGCCTTGTTTTTACCTGGCACCATACAGAAAAGATAAGTTCCGCTATAGAGTGCCGGAAGGCTAACGGTAATGGCTAGTGCCGGCACCTCTTCCAGGGTTTCGAAACAGCCATCATTCACCTGTTGTTGCCTGCAGGCGGGGTCAAGATCTACCAGTTTCACCAGGCAGGGATCCTGAAAATCTGCAACATGCGGATCATTAAACGCAAGGTGGGTATTTTCTCCAATTCCAAGGCAAATGATATCCATGGGTGATTCAGCTAACAAGGAGGCATATCGATCTGCTTCCTGCTGCGGATCTTCAACCTCTCCGTTAATCCGATGAATTTCCCTGAAGGGTACCAAATCAAAAAGATGGCGATTCAGGAAGTTTCGAAAGGATGCAGCATGCGAAGCAGGCAACCCGATGTATTCATCCATATGAAAAGCAATAAT
The DNA here is from genome assembly GCA_018993145.1 of Flavihumibacter sp. Lineage (GTDB taxonomy): Bacteria > Bacteroidota > Bacteroidia > Chitinophagales > Chitinophagaceae > Flavihumibacter. The sequence continues at coordinate 3,280 of JAGKTB010000273.1, read as the reverse complement.
CCCCTGCCAGTTGATGGGCTCTTTGATCAATGCCTGCAAAAATTCCAGTTGCGAGGGTGCGGCAGCAAACATCATCCGTAACACCGGTTTCTCCTGCTGCAGTTCCCGGATCTTTTCTGAAACCCGTTTTGCTGCTGTAAGGCCCATCTGTAGCCTGGTATCAAGAATTACTACTTCCATTTTTTAATCATAAAACTGGTTTCCCGTTTATAAATGTTTGCTGAATCCGGATGCTTTCATCAAATATTACGAGGTCTGCCATTTTTCCAATTTCAATACTGCCGAACTGATCAGCTATTCCCATTATACGTGCCGGTGTGGTACTCATCATATAAACCGCATCCGGGATACTGACATCTGCCAATTGCACCATGGTACGTACCAGGCGGTCAGCGGTTGCTATACTTCCTGCAAATGCAGACCGGTCGAATAGTTTGGCAACATCGTCTTCAATAAGCACTTCGAGCCCGGATGTTTTACTCCCCAGAATAGATTTCGATACAGCAGTTCCTGCCGCACGCATGGCATCTGTTACCAGGGCTATCTTTTCTTTTCCTTTTATTTTCACTACCAGTTTCAACAAGGCTTCCGGAAGATGCACGCCATCCGCAATCAGCTCCACATCGATTTCATCCAGCAGCAAACTCGACTCAATTGCTCCCGCAATTCGGAATCCGTTTCGACGGGTTAGTCCCGACATGGCAGAATACAAATGCGTTGCCAACCGATAGCCATGCTTCACTCCTGTTTTTACCTGCTCATAATCAGCGTTGGTATGAGCCAATGCGGGAAGAATTCCTTTCGAGCGACAAAAATCTGCGAATGCCAGCGCACCCGGCAATTCAGGTGCAGCACTCCATCTTCGGATATGGGTAGATTTTTCCTGGATCGCCCGGTATTCAACCGGATCAGGATTCCGGATATACCGCTCATCCTGTGCACCCCGCTGCTCCTTGGAAAAATAGGGTCCCTCCAGGTGAAGTCCCAGAAAACGCGCTCCATCATGCGTGTGAGTAAGCGCTTTTTCATAACAATCAATCGTTGCATACAGATCGGGCAATTCACTAGTTAGTGTTGTAGGGAACATCGAAGTGGTACCATGTTGTGCATGCAATCTGGCTATTGCCAGGAAGGCTTCAACTGTATTATCCATGAAATCAAACCCTCCCCCACCGTGCACATGAATATCAATGAAACCGGGAGCAAGCCAGTTACCCCGGGCATCCAGTACCGGACCATCGGGTAGCGTTACTTCAGATGATTGGATCTGGTGAATCTTTCCGTCTCTGACCACCAGGCAAGCATTCTCCAGCACTTCGGCTGGCGTAATAATACGGGCATTTATGATCGATAACTGAGCCATTTCATTGTTTTGCAAGTGCCAGAGATTGGGTGGTGACAAAATATTTACTTGTCATGAAGGACCATTCCCAATCGGGCATACGGCCAGCTTTCAGATAGGTAAGAAACTGTTCAGTCACTTTTGCAAAGTGTGCTTCATGTCCGGATCTGTAATGATCCGGCACCAATATCTTCCAGCCAGCTCCATTTTTTTTGAAGCGTATATCCGGATAAATCCGTTTGATTTCGTTAACTGCAGTAATCAGTTTTTCTTCGCTCAGTGTTTTTCCACTCACAGGCTCTACATACAAACTGGCACCAAACCGATCTGTTGGCGCCTGCCGAATTACGAGTTGGCAACCGGTTCCGCGAATCATAGAATAGTGCCTGTCACCAGCACCTCCGGTTGATTCATAATTCCATTCCACTTTAATGCGCACATGAACTCCCTTTAAAGCATACACCATTTCCCCATTAGAGGGAATATGGATGGAGTCCTCTTTACGATAAGCATCCAGAAAATCCGGAAAGCGGGCTGCTCCGGTAGAGGCGCTGTATTGGGGCAGACTGATGGCTGTGGACCATAACCTGGCTCGAATCGGTTGTACGTCACTGTTATAGTTTAGTTTCTGCTCCGGAAAACAGGTCCATTGTACCTGGTCTACCAGGTGCGTGGTAACATCCACCAGCCCACTGCCTGCCTGTTTGGGGTCGTATTGCCATTCAGTTCGTTTCAGGGGTACACCAGCCACCAGCTTGTAGTAATGATGCAAACTTTCTTTTACAATGGCTGGATTATCCGGACTCCCTTTTTCCAGTTGACCAAAAAGCTCCTTTTGCTGCATCAATAAACGCTGCAGGATGTTCAGAATTTCATAACGTTCCGTCATGATATCATATACCAGTTGCCCTTTATTCTTTGCAGTTGTTATGGCCTGTTCTAACTTGGCAAATCCTTCCGGATCAATAGCCATGGGCTTGTCGGCCAGCACTGCATATCCCCTGTTCACGGCTTCACTGATCCACGCGGTTTTGGAGCGATTGTTTCCGGCCAGCACCAAAATGCTTCCGGATGGTTGTTTCCAGGCCTTTTGCAGGTAATCGTTTTCTTTATACCAGACAGGGTTCCAGGAAGTTGGGTTTTGTTTGCGAGTGTTGAAATTTTTTATGTACTCCAGGTATTGCAATGTAGCCGCATTATCCGGCGCATACAGATAACAGGTGGTATCAATCTGCGGGTTTGATTCCTTCATAACCAGGGCCGCATGAAAATGGCCGGGCTCCAGCGTGAGTATACGATATTTTTCAACAGGATTATGGTTGGTTTGTGACATAACAGGATATATGAATAGCAGGTTTAGTAGGACTGTATAAAAAATTTCTTGCTTCATACCTTTCTCCAGTTTCTTAATTGATGACCCCGAACCGCATAAAAAATGAGGTACAGGTAACAGGGAATCAATACCGCATAGGCGAGTCGTTGTCCCCATACATCCGCCGCCCATCCATATAACAAGGGCATTAGTGCATTCCCACATAGTCCCATAATCATCAGGGAAGCTCCGATTTTCGTGAACCTGCCCAATCCATCCAGTGCCAGCGGCCAGATACCCGCCCACACCAGTGAGTTGGCTAGGCCCAGTAACACCACAAACCAGATGGAAAGATCAGCGGTATGTCCCAGCAGGGTTATATTCCCTTTCACCAGCAGGATCAGTACAGCAAACAATAATCCCAACAGGGTACAGATTCGTAGTGCTGTTACCTGGTTGATTAATTTCGGTATGGCGATGATGCCAAGGATATAACCGACAATGGTTGCTGCATTGGCGCCTTCGCCGTAGTCCTCGCCGACCACCACCAGCACGCCGCCGGTGACGCCGGGCGAGGCCAGGTTGGAGAGCGCGTCGGCCGCCACGTTGGTGCCCACGATGGACTT